>JBKQQQ010000588.1:0-6475 GCA_052144275.1 Streptosporangiaceae bacterium | reverse complement strand
GGTGGGCCGGGTGGCTGTTCGGCGCGGTCACCGTCGTGCCCGCGATGCTGGCCGCGGCGTGGCTGCTCCCGGCGTTTCCGCTGCTGCTCGCGGGCCGGTTCTCGGCGCGGCCGATGGTGTTCATGTTCGCCCCGCTGGCCGCCGGGCTCTGCTACTTCGCTGTGCGCCAGCTGCCCGCCAGCTGGCCAAGCTTCCGCCGCGAGAGCCCGGAGGGCGGGAAGGGCGGGGAAGGCAGTGTGCGCCCGGTGCCGTGGTGGGCGGTGGCGGGCACGGTGGCGGTGGCGGTCGCGTTCGCGGCCTGGCAGATCGCGGAGCGCACCGAACAGATCATCTACCTGCGCGATCCCTCGACGTACCTCGAGGTCGGGTACTGGATCGCGCATCACGGCTCGCTGCCCATCCCGGACTCGCTGGCCGCGTTCGGCGGCCCGCACCCCGGCCTGGGGTTCGCCAGCCCCAACTACTACCCGCGCGGCTCCGGGATCGTGCCGCAGTTCATGACCGGGACGCCGCTGGTCCTGGCGGCGGCGGTCTGGCTGGGCGGAATCCCGGCCGCGCTGATCATGACGCCGCTGATCGGCGGGTGCGCGGTGCTCTCCTTCGGCGGCCTGGCCGGCCGGCTGGCCGGCCCGAGGTGGGCGCCCGCCGCGGCGGCCATCCTGGCGCTGAGCCTGCCGGAGCAGTACACCAGCCGCGCCTCCTTCAGCGAGCCGCTGGCCCAGGTGCTGCTGTTCGGCAGCCTGTGCCTGCTGGCCGACTCACTGGTGGTCAGGCGCACGCAGAACAACGGCGACTGGCCAGGCCAGGACAAGGTGCTGGCCGGGCTGGCCGGGCTGGCCCTGGGGCTGACCATCCTGGTCCGGATCGACGGGCTCAGCGACCTCCTCCCGGCCGTCCCGTTCCTCGGCGTGCTGCTGGCCGCGCGCAGGCGGCAGGCCATCCCGTTCGGCGCCGGGCTGGTGATCGGGGTGGGCTACGGCCTGGCCGACGGCTACCTGAAGTCCCGGCCCTACCTGGACCTGGAGGCGCCGTCGCTGCGCCCGCTCGCGCTGATCGTCGCCGTGGTGGTCCTGCTCGCCCTGGCCGGGGTCGCGGTGACCGCCAGCCCGGCGGCCCGGCAGAGGCTGAACGGAAAACTGAGCGGGAAACTGAACGGGAAACTCGCCGCCAAGGCGGTGCGCTGGCTGCCTGCGGCGGCCGCGGCGCTCACCGTCCTCATCTTCGTCGGCTTCGCCGTCAGGCCGCTGGTGCAGACGGTGGCCGGGGAGACCGACCCGACCTCGATCGCCTACGTGGCCGAACTGCAGAAGCTCGCGGGCCTGCCCGTCAACGGGCGAGATCAGTACTACCAGGACAGCCTGTACTGGGTGATCTGGTACCTCGGCGTGCCCGCCGTGCTGCTCGGTGCCTTCGGCCTCGCGGCCCTGGCCCGGCGGTGCGCAAGAGCGCTGCTCACCTGGTCCGATCCCAGCGCCGCGGCCCGGGTCTGGGCGCTGCCGGCCATGATCGCGATCTGGGTGATCGTGACCGTGCTGTTGCGGCCCGCGGTCGCCCCGGATCAGCCGTGGGCGAGCCGGAGGCTGGTCCCGTTCGTGCTGCCCGGCCTGATCCTGGCCGCTATCTGGGCCTCCACCTGGCTTAAGGACCAGGCCGCCCAACTCGGCCGGACCCGGCTCACCGAAGGAATAGTCGCCTCGTGCTGCGTGGCGTCCCTGGCCATCCCGACCGCGCTGACCACCCTCGACCTCGGCGTCACGAAGCAAGGCGGCCTGACCGCGCACGGGATGGCGTTCAGGAAGATCGGCGTCGGCGAGCTCAGCGCGGTCAACGGACTGTGCGCCGCGATCGGCCCCAACGCGTCGGTGATCATCCTCGACTCGCTCACCGCCGACCGGTTCGCCCAGGTGGTCAGGGGCATCTGCGGCGACCCGGCCGCGGTGCTGGCCAATCCCACCAGGGCCACGGCCAGCGCCGTGGTGCAGGGCATCGAGGGGGTTGGCAGGCGCCCGGTGCTGCTCGCCCAGCAGCCGACCGAACTC
Organism: Streptosporangiaceae bacterium; assembly: GCA_052144275.1. Taxonomy (GTDB): domain Bacteria; phylum Actinomycetota; class Actinomycetes; order Streptosporangiales; family Streptosporangiaceae; genus Palsa-504. Next base: position 4,436 of record JBKQQQ010000588.1, on the reverse strand, counting down.
ACCGCGTACGGCGCCCCGCGTGAGGTCGTCAACCTGCTGACCACCCAGGAGGCGCACAACCTGACCTCGCCGCCGACCCGCACCTGGCTCATTCACTACACCGTGTGGATGGTCGATGCGGGCGCTACCTCACCGGGCGGCGGCCCGGCCTAGTACTCTCGCTGGTCGTGAGCACATTCACGGGCGAGGAGATCCCGCACGCCTCCATGGTGATGTACGTCAACCCGCTCAAGGTGCTGATGCCGCCGGCCCTGTTCCTGCTCGGCTCCGCCGCGGGAAAGGGGATCTACGACCTGGTCGTGCACCCGCTGCACTTCGCCAACGACACCCTGCTGATCTTCGTGACCGGCATGATCCTCGCGAGCCTGGCCCTCCTGGCCGACCTGATCGCCCGCTCCCGCGGGGACACCTGAGCGGGGACACGTGAGGATCGCGCTAATCGGCCCGGCCCACCCGTACAAGGGCGGCGGGGCCCGGCACACCACCGAACTCGCGCACCGGCTGGCGGCCGCGGGCCACGACGTCGTCGTCGAGTCATGGCGCGCCCAGTACCCCCGGCGGCTGTACCCGGGCCAGCAGACCGTCGACGTCGCCGAGGGCGAGCCCTACCCGCGCACCCACCGCGGGCTGGCCTGGTACCGCCCGGACGGCTGGCTCGCCGCAGGCCGCCGGCTAAGGTCCGCGGACCTGGTGGTCTTCGCCCTGCTCACCCCGCTCCAGGTGGCCCCGTACCTGGCGATCCTGGCCGGCCTGGCCCGCGGGCCGAAGCGCCCCCGCACCGCGGTCATCGCCCACAACGTGCTGCCGCACGAGCGCAGGCCGGGCGACCTGGCCCTGACCAAGACCCTGCTGTCGCACGTGGACACGGTGATCACGCACTCCGCCGGGCAGACCGCGCAGGCCCGGGAACTCGCGCCGGGCGCGACGGTGCTGACCGCGCGGATCCCCCCGCACCTGCCAGGAACCGACCACCAGAACCATGGGACCGAACGGACCCCGGTGCCCTCCCCGGCCCAATGCGCCCTGCTCTTCTTCGGCATCGTCCGCCCCTACAAGGGCCTGGACGTGCTGCTGCGCGCCCTGGCCGGCGCGCCGGCGCACGTCACGCTGACCGTGGCGGGGGAGTTCTGGGGCGGCACCGGACAGACCGAGAAGCTGATCGCCGACCTGGGCCTGCGCGACCGGGTGACGCTGCGCCCCGGATACGTGCCCGCCACCGCGATCCCGGCGCTGTTCGCGGCGGCGGACGCGCTCGTCATGCCGTACCGGGAGGCGACCGCCTCGCAGAACGCGCTGCTGGCGTTCGCGCACGGCGTGCCGGTGATCACGACGACGGCCGGGGCGCTGGCCGAGCCGGTACGCGACGGCGTGGACGGGCTGACCTGCGCGCCGGACGACGCCGAGGACCTGCTCCGCACGCTGATCCAGATCAGCGACCCGCAGACGGCCCAGCGGCTTCGTTCGGGTGTCAGGGCGTGGGATGCTGAGCCGTTGTGGGCTGCCTATCTGCAGACGGTGCTGGCAGGGTAGGACCTCGTGAACCCCGCGCCCGGCCGATGGCCAGGCCGATCCCGGCCCAGAACAGGTCGCCGATCGTCATGACCACCCGCGAGGCGAGCGCCACGACCAGCGCGGACGCCGACGACATAACCGGGGCGAGCACGGCGACCAGGGCGATCTCCCGCGGCCCGATGCCGCCGGGGAAGAAGATGATCAGGAAGCCGACCGACCAGGCCAGCGCGTAGCCGCCGAGCGACAGCGCGAAGACGTGCGGGCTCGCTCCGGCGAACACGCTGATCAGGAACCAGGCGTGCGCGCCGAAGCAGAGCCAGCCGAGCGTCGTCCAGGCCAGCGCGCGCGCCATCCCGGCCCCGCTGACCGACTCCTCGAGCGGCGGCTGCCGCAGCACCCGCAGCGCCAGGTTCAGGCCGAACTCGATGATCGTCGGGTGCAGGCAGACCACGGCGAGCGGCGTGATGGCCAGCACCCACCAGTAGTGCCTGGCCGCGTGCGCCTCCGTCAGCGGCAGCATCACGCCCGCGGCGATCAGGGCCACCACCAGGGTGGTCGCCATGCCGACCAGGCTCGCGGTGGCGCTGCGCCGACGCGGGATGTCGTAGTCGCGGGCCAGTTCGACCTGAGCGGCCAGCGCCCACACCGCGCCGGGCACGTACTTGCCCAGCTGCCCGATGAACATCACCCGGATCGCGGCGCGCAGCGGCAGCGGCGAGCCGAGGTCGGCGAGCAGCGCGCGCCAGGCCAGCAGCATGCTGCCGAGCCCGGCGAGCACGCAGACCGCGGCGCCGGCCACGTCGTAAGCGGCCAGCTTGGCCAGGGCGGCGTGCACCTGGGTCCACTGCGAGGCCAGGCCGTAGACGGCGAGCCCCACCGCGACCGCCAGCAGCCCGGCCCGCAGCCACGGGCTCTTTGCCAGCCGGGTCGGGGCCAGCCGGGCTGGGCGCAGGCGGCGCCGGCGGCTATCGGGGCGGCTATCGGGGCGGCTATCGGGCACGCCGCTAGCGTATCCAGGCCGGCCGACCGCCGCAGCCCTCATTGTTACCCGGCGGTAAGCTGGCAGGATTTCGCCTAAAGATGGCGATGCTGCCACTCGTCAGCCGGGCGGCCGCCTGGCAGGCTTGATGATCATGAGCAAGCGGAACGTGCCCCTGGCTCACGCCCCGGAAGGGCGGGAGGGGGACGGATCGCAGGCGGGCCGGATCGTTCGGGATGAGGAAAAGAATTTTGGGGCGGGTGCGGTGCGGCGGGCCAGACCCAAAGACCTGGTCGCCTGGGTCTGCCTGCTGATCGTGTGGGTGGTGTGGGGCAGCACGTACCTGGCCATCAGGGTCGGGGTGCAGACGATGCCGCCGCTGCTGATGGCGGCGGCCCGGAACCTGGTGGCCGGCCTGGTCATGTTCCCGCTCGCAGTGCTTCCCGCTCGCCTCCGGGGCCCCACCCACCTCCCCTGCCCCCTCCACAGGCGCCTCCTTCCCTCGTCGCTCGTCCCTCGCTCCTCAGTCCAGTCGGCGCCGCGCCCCTTTGGCTCGCCTCGGCACTGGCCCACCCGCGCGGAGTGGCTGGGCTGCGCGATCGTCGGCGTCTTGCTGCTGGTGGCCAACGGCGTGGTGGGCGTGGGCGAGAAGACCGTGCCGTCCGGGCTGGCCGCGCTGCTCATCGCCACGGTGCCGCTGTGGCTGCTCGGCATCGACGCGGCGCTGAATCACGCCCGGCTCGGCCTCGCGCCGCTGGCCGGGCTGGCGCTCGGGCTGGCCGGCGTCGCGCTGCTGTCCGGCCTGGGCGGCGGCGCGCACGGGACCTCCGTGGCCGGCGTGGTCATCATCCTGGCCGCGGCGGCCGCCTGGGCGCTCGGCACGATCATGGCCCGCCGGGTCACGATCCCGTCCAGTCCGGCGCTCGCGAGCGGGATGCAACTGCTCATCGGGGGCGCGGCGCTGCTGGTCCTGGGCGCGGCGGCCGGGGAGTTCTCCTCGCTCCGGCTGGCCGAGGTGTCGGCGCGGTCGTGGCTCGCCCTGGCCTACCTGATCGTGGTGGGCTCCATCGTGGCGTTCTCCGCCTACGGCATCGCGGTCCGGGCGCTGCCGACCGCGACCGTCGCGACCTACGCCTACGTGAACCCGGTGATCGCGGTCCTGCTCGGCGCGCTCATCCTGAACGAGCGGCTGACCCCGGCGATGATCGGCGGCGGCGTGCTCATCCTCGGGGCCGTGGTGCTGGTGGTGCGCCGCAGCCCTCCGGCGCACTGAGTTGCCGCAGCGGGAACGGTACGTCGGCCTGATCCCTCCGGACTGCTGAGATCCTCTCCGCCAGCGGGACAGCCACCCAATCCGGGTGAGGCCAGATCACACCCCGCGGGCTTGACTTATGCCATGGGGCACAGAGGATAACGAAGCAGGAAGTTGCGATGTCTGCGGAGTGAACAGAAAGGAAACGGCGATGGGTGTGCTGACGGCGGCGGCTCCGCCCCGCGGTTCGTTGCGATACCAGCTGGACACGGGGCTGGGGCAGCTGAGCACGTTCGAGCGCGTTGAGCGGGGTAAGGCGGCGCGGGCCGCGGTGCCGCGGGACAGCCATGCGGTGTTCGATCCGGGCCCGGACCGGCCCGATCCGCTCGCCCTGCTGGAGGAGCAGGCCAAGGCGCGGGTGCCGGAACTGGTCCCGGTGCGGTGGGGCCGGATGATGGTCTCCCCGTTCACCTTCTACCGCGGCGCGGCGCTGCCGATGGCTGCCGACCTGGCCACCACCCCGGTCTCCGGACTGGCGGTGCAGGCGTGCGGGGACGCGCACCTGTCGAACTTCGGCATCTTCGGCTCGGCCGAGCGGCGCCTGGTCTTCGACGTCAACGACTTCGACGAGACGCTGCCCGGCCCGTGGGAATGGGATGTCAAGCGGCTGGCGACCAGCCTGGAAGTCGCCGG
>JBKQQQ010000587.1:0-5861 GCA_052144275.1 Streptosporangiaceae bacterium | reverse complement strand
GAGGCGAAGCCCGCATCGCTGAGCATCTTCCGTGCCGTGTCCTCTCCCCACATCGCGCCGAGACCCATTCCGCCGTCGGCCAGGGAGACGGTCATGCAGTGCATGCACGACACGGTGTACAGGAACGACCCGAGCGGGTGGTCCACGTTCTCCGCGAGCTTGCTGGAAGCAGAGGTATCGACGCAGAGGTAGACCCCGTCCGGGCGCAGGGCCTGGGCGATCCCGGCGAGCATCAGGTCCGGCCGGGCCTGGTCATGCACGGCGTCGAAGGTGGTGATGAAGTCGAACCGGGCGAGTTCGCCGAGATGGGCAGCGTCGCGCTTCTCGAAGCGCACATTCGTGAGGTCTTTGCGATCGGCCTCGGCGCGCGCCGCGGCGATCCCGGTGTCGGAGAAGTCGAAGCCGACGAATCGTGACCGGGGGAATGCCTCAGCCATCAGGTTGGCGGCATGCCCGGAACCGCACCCGACGTCCGCGACGTCGATGCCCTGCCGGAGCCTGTCGGCCAGGCCGGGGACAAGCGGCAACGTCACGTCGATCAAGGTGGCGTCGTAACCGGCGCCGCTGTCCTCGGCCATGACCGCCTGGAATTTCGGGAACGCCGAGTACGGAACTCCGCCGCCGTGCCGGAAGCAGTCCACGATCTGGTCTTCGACCGCCGCCAGCAGCCCGATGTACTGCATCCCTACCGCGAGGTTGTTCCGGCCGGCGGCCCGGGTGAGCCAGGCGGCGTGATCGGCGGGCAGCGAAAAGGATCCCGTCGCGCCGTCATGGTCGACGATTCTCCCGGTAGTCATCACCGCCAGCCATTCCCGGACGTACCGTTCGTCGAGCGCCGCGCTCGAGGCGATCTCCGCGCCCGTCGCCGCGGGCATCGCGGCCATGACGTCGAACAGTCCCGTGCGGTGGCCCACGCTCACCATCAGGGCCAGTGCGGCTTCATTCATCGTGTGGAGCATCCGCCTGGCGAAGTCCGCCGCGCCCCCGGCCCCTGCCTCAGCCATCCGTCCTTCTTACCAGGCCAAGACCAAGGCAAAGAAGCGCCTATATGTAGAGGCCGCGACCAAGGCAAAGAAGCGCCTACATGTAGAGGCCGCCGTTGACGGAGTACACCTGGCCGGTGATGTAGCCAGACTCGGGGTCGGCGAGGAACTCCACTACCCGGGCCACCTCGTTAGGCTCGCCGAGCCGCCTCACCGGGATCCGGGCGACGATCTTCTCCATCGCGGCGGGCGGGACCGCCGCGGTCATGTCGGTAGCGATGAACCCCGGTGTCACGCTGTTGATGGTGATGCCCTTGCTGGCGGTTTCCAGGGCCAGGCTCATCGTCAGCCCGAACAGGCCGGACTTGGCCGCCGCGTAGTTGGCCTGGCCGAACCCGCCGGCCGAGCCGATGACGGAGGAGATGTTGATGATGCGGCCGTAGCCGCGGTCCAGCATGTGCTGCAGAACGGCCCGGGCCAGGTAGAACGCGCCGGACAGGTTGACGTGGATGACGTGGTCCCACTCCTGCGGGGCCATCTTCCGCACCGTCTTGTCCACGGTGAGACCGGCGTTGTTGACCAGGATGTCCAGGTGCCCGTGCTGGTCGACGACCTCGTCGATGACGCGGACGCAGTCTTCATTGTGGCCGACGTTGCCCTGGTGGATGGTGACGCCGTAGTCGGCGTACTTGTCGGCGAACTCCCGCGCGTGATCGTGGTTGGTGGCGTAACCGGCGGCGACCTTGACGCCGCGGTTGATCAGCCGTTCACTGATGGCCAGCCCGATCCCGCGAGTCCCGCCAGTGACCAGTGCGACCTGCCCGTTCATGTCTGCCACGGTGTTACCTCCATTGGTGTCGTTGGCAGGGCGCGTCAGCCGAACACGTACTCTCCTGGAGCGTCCGCGACGGCCGGGTGCTGCCTGCTGCCCATGTGCGGCGGCTTGATAAGCGCGCCCGCGCGGGCGTCAGACCATGTGGTCCAGTCCTCCCACCACGAGCCGCGGTGCTTGCTGTTGGCGGTCCGCCAGCCTTCCGCGTCGACGCCGTTGTCGTCGGCCGCCTCGTACCAGGCCTTCGGCCCGGGCGGGTTGACGATGCCGGCGATATGGCCGCCGCTGGACAGCACGTAGCGCACGTTGCCGCCCATCAGCCCGCCGGTCTTGTAGGACGACTTCCAGGGCACGATGTGGTCGTTGATCGCGCCCACCACGTACGTGTCGTTCTTGACGTCCGCCAGCGAGAGCTTCTGGCCGACCAGTTCGAGCTCGCCGCGGGCCAGCTCGTTGCGCATGTACAGCGAGCGCAGGTAGAACGAGTGCATGGCGGCCGGCATGCGGGTGCTGTCGCCATTCCAGGCCAGGATGTCGAACGCCGGCGGGTCCTGGCCCATCAGCCAGTTAGAGACCACGTAGTTGAAGATCAGGTCGTTGGCGCGCAGCATGTCGAAGGTGCCCGCCATCTGGCTCCCCTCCAGGACGCCCTTCTCCGCCATCTGCTTCTCCAGCCGGGCCACCGTCTTCTCGTCGGTGAAGATGCCGAGGATGCCAGGCTCGCTGTAGTCCAGCAGGGTGTTGAGAAGCGTGATCGAGCCGATCCTGTCGTCGCCCTTCTCGGTGAGGTAGGCCGCCAGCATGGCGGTCAGGGCGCCGCCGAGGCACAAGCCGATGATGTCGATCTTGGGCGCGCCGGTGATCTCGGCGATGACGTCGAGCGCTTCCCGCGGGCCGTGGATGAGGTAGTCGTCCAGCGTCACGCCGCGCATGGAGGAATCCGGGTTGCGGTAGGAGATCGCGAACACGGTGCGTTCGTGCTGGACCGCCCATTCCAGGAAGCTGCGGCCGGGGGCCAGGTCCATGACGTAGTACTTGTTGATCCACGGCGGGCTGGCCAGCACCGGTACCGCGTGGACCTGGGGCGTCTGCGGCGCGTACTGGATGAGTTCCATCAGGTCGTTCTTGAACACGACCTTGCCGGGGGTCGCGGCGAGGTTGTCGCCGACCCGGAACGGCCGGGTGTCGACCTGACGCGGCCGGCCGCCGTTGTTGAGCATGTCGTCGACGAAGTGGCTGGCCCCGGCGACCAGGCTGGCCCCGCCGGTCTCAAAGGCCCGCTTGAGCGCGGCCGGGTTGGTCGGCAGAAAGTTCGTCGGCGCGAGCGCATCCATCAGGAAGGTAGTCGCGAGCGCGGCCTTGGCGTCGTCCAAGGCGTTCCCCGCCCCGGCCTCGAGCAGGTCGCTGGCCAGGCGCGCCGCCGCCAGGTGCGCCTGCCGGATGGCGAAGAAGGCCGGATTATCGGTCCACGCCCGGTCCGCGAACCGCTTGTCGCCCTCCGGCACGGGAATCGGCGGCGCCGCCGCCATGCCCATCCAGCGGGCCGCGGCGACCGGCCCGGCCATCGCGACGCCGGTCCAGTAGCGCAGCGCAGCGGAGGCCGTGGCGGTAGGTTTCCCCGCGGCGCGCCGCATCACCGCCAACGTGGAAGCGCCCAGCCCCGCCGCATCCACTGACGCGAGCGCGTCGGCATCCGGGGCCAGCGCCGCCGCAGCTGATTCCGCGGCTTGCCACGCCGTTTCCTGTGCGGTCATTCTCCGTGCCTCCTCGGTGCGGCGCTGCGCAGGGCTCCTCCGACGCTACTTCGCCCTCGTGCGCACGTAAAGATAACAATTCGGTCCGTAGCGGCGGGCTCGCCCAGGCTGACGCCGGGAGAACATCGCGTCCCAGACCGTAGGGCAACGCCGGGGAAGCGCCTAAGAGCCGAAGGTCCTCTCGATCAGAGCCTTTGGGCCGTGTGCGCCGGTTGGCCTTCCCTCCGGTAACGCGCCGAAACCATGGCGCCAGCGCCAATGCGTCAGCGCCAGTGGGTCAGGGGTACCGGGCCGCGGCTCAGCACGGTGCGGATGGCGAAGGTCGCCCGCTGGCCCGCGCCGCCGTCGCGGCCGGGCTGCTGCTCGCGGTGCTCGGCCTGGCGCTCGGCGGGGTTCGCGCGAGCGCGCTGGCCCAGCTGCTGCTGGTCGCCCTGGTGATCGCCGTGGTGGTGACCGCGGTCCCCGCCGCCATGCTCGGGCCGGATCCGATGCAGGAGGTCGGGCCGCTGCTGGACGCGGGGGCCGTGTACGGCGGCCGCACCGCCCGCAGCCGGCTGCTCGGCCTGGCCCCCTCCGACAGCGACAACCGCCGCGTCATCGCCGCCATCAGGTACCTAGAGTCCTGATGCGGCCACTTGCCGCCCTATGGCTGCGTGTTATCGTCAAGTGATAAACGGACACGCTGCTGCAGGCCCGATCATGGAGCTGCAGATCTTTCTGAAGCACGGCTGACGGCATGGGGGGACAGCGACGTGCGTGAGCACGAGACTCCGTTGCGCCGTGCGCGTGGCCCGGTGCCCGATCTGCTCGCGTCGAAGCTCCGCCGTCCGCTGATGCGGCATGGGACAGTGCGTCGTTCGTTGCTGATCGAACGGCTGGCGCGGTGCGACCGGGCTCCGATCGTTTCGGTGGTTGCACCGCCGGGCTACGGCAAGACGACAGTCTTGTCGCAGTGGGCCGAGCGCAACGGCCAGTCTTTCGCCTGGGTGTCGGTCGACGAACGAGACAACGATCCGAAGGTCCTGCTCACCTATGTCGCGGAGGCGCTCAACCGGATCGAGCCGATTGACGAGCGCGTCTTCGACGCGTTGGCCTCGCCGGGGAGTTCGGTGCCCGGCTCGGTCATCCCGCGGCTCGGATCGGCGTTCTCGTCGATGTCCTCACCGGTCGCGCTGGTCCTGGATGACGTGCACTCGCTGCGTAACCGGGAATGCCAGGCCGCACTGTCGGTGCTGGCCGATCATGTGCCGGACGGTTCCCGGCTGGCGGTGGCCGGCCGGGAGCAGCCGCCGCTGCGCGTGGCGCGGCTGCGCGCCGAGGGAAGGATCCTGGAGATCGGCCCCGGCGACCTGTCACTCACCCGCGACGAGGCGTCGTTGCTGCTGCGTAACGCTGACGTCGCGGTCGGCGAGGACGAGGTGAGCGAGCTTCACCGGCGGACCGAGGGATGGCCTGCCGGGCTGTACCTCGCGGCGCTGTACCTGCGGGAGGGCGGCCCGCTCGGGACGGCGGCGGTCTCGTTCGGCGGAGATGACCGGCTGGTGAGCGAGTACATGGAGTCGGAGTTCCTGACCCGGATCTCCCGGCGGCAGCGCGCGTTCCTGACCCGGACCGCGGTGCTGGAGCGGATGTGCGGGCCGCTGTGCGATGCGGTGCTCGAGGTGAGCGGGTCCGCGGGAGTCCTGGCGGATCTGGAGCAATCGAACTTGCTGCTGGTGCCGCTGGACCGGCGGGGGGAGTGGTACCGCTACCATCACCTGTTCCGCGACATGCTCCTGGCGGAACTGCACCGCCTGGAGCCCGGCCTGATGCCCGTCCTTCACCGGCGGGCCGCGCAGTGGCACGAGCGCAACGGGCAGCCCGGCGAGGCACTGGAGTACTGGATGAAGGCGGGCGAGCCGGGTCCGGCAGCTGGCCTGGCCAGCACGCTGGCGTTTTCCGTCTACCAGCAGGGCAGGATCGCTACGGCCGAACGATGGTTCGGGTGGCTGGACGATCATGCGCCCAGGGGAAGCTACCCGGTGGTCGCCGTTTTCGCGGCGATGATGGCGGCCTTGAACGGGAAACCGGGCGAGGCCGAGCGCTGGGCCGGGATCGCCGAGCGAGGAACCGCCGTAGCCAGCCTGCCGGACGGGAGCCCCTCGATCGAGCCGTGGCTCACGCTGCTGCGGGCGCTGCTGTGCCGCGGCGGCGTGGAACAGATGCGGGCCGACGCCGAACTCGCAGCCAGGACCATGGCCGCCGGCAGTTTCTGGCGGCCCGCGGCGATCGTGTACCTGGCGGAGGCGCACC
>JBKQQQ010000586.1:0-5876 GCA_052144275.1 Streptosporangiaceae bacterium | reverse complement strand
CCGGTCATGTCAGGCACCAGGCCCCACCTGATCTCCAGCACCGACATGCGCGCGTCCGGCGCGACGATGCGGATGTCGGCACCCAGCGCGATCTGCAGGCCGCCGCCCAGGGCATTGCCGGTCACGGCCGCGATGACCGGGACGGGGATCTCCGTCCAGACGTACGCGGCGCGCTGCCCGGTCGCCCGCGCCGGGCCGCCGCCCGGGGGCAGCTCGACCAGGGCGCTGAGCCGCTCGCCGTCCCGCATCGCGGCGAACGAGCCGAAGTCCAGGCCCGCGCAGAAGTCCGGCCCCGCACCGGACAGCACGACCGCGCGGACGCCGGGTTCGGACTTGAGCCGCTCGCCCGCCGTGACCAGGCCGGCGAACATCGCCCCGTCGAGGGCGTTGCGCTTCTCCGGCCGGTTCAGCCGGACCTCCGCGACCCCGTCGGTGATCTCCACCGTGACCCGCTGTTCGGTCATCACCGCTCCTTTGCACGTGTCCTGCTCCGAATTCTTACCCGGCCGGAGCCGGGCCGGGTAACACACGCACGGATTGCGGACACTAAAGAGTGTGGAGACGACACCCATGACCACCGTCCGTATCGCGCACGCCGAGCCCCGGCCCGGGAGACTGGCGAACGGCGGCTTTGTCACTCACGGCCACCTAGTCGTGCTCGCCGACGACGCCGGGCACCGGGCGGTGCCTATCTGGATGAGGGGGGAGCCAGGCGAGAGCGACCTGTCCAAGCTCCTCGAGATCGCCGCCCGGCCGCCCGGAGAGATCGCGATGGCCGACGCTCCGGAGGAACTGACCGTCCGGCTGCTGCGCGCGGCCGGCGCCAGCGTGACCGGGGTGGACATCGACGTGACCGAGGCGGACACCGACGAGCTGACCCCGCAGGTCGCGGTGGCCCGGATTGGGCTGGCCGGCCCGGCGGGAACCCGGGAGGTCACGGTGGGCCTCGGCCTAGGCCTGGCCATGGCGGCCGCCGGCGGCGTTCCGGTCCGGATGGCCGACGCGCTGCTGGACCGGGTGGCCACGGCGGTTCCGGGCGACGACCTGCTCGGCCCGTTCCTGGACCGGGTGCCGCCCGTCGGCCGGGCGCTTCCCGGCCATGCGCCGCCCGGCTGGCCGCTGGCCGTCCTGCCCGGCCAGCGGCCTCGCTACGAGCCGTGCAACCTGTCGTTCACCGACGGACTGGACCGGTGGGACCTCGATAGCGGTTTCCGCCGCGAGGCGGACCCGCCGCCCCCGCCGGACTATGCGGCCGCCGCCGACGGCCCGTCCGCGATCTTGTCCTCGGCCGTCCCGCGGCCGGCCGGATCCGCCGCCCTGGTCCAGGCGATCTTCGCCGACGACTACCGCGGCGCCACGGTCGTCTTCCGCGGCGAGATCCGCACCGAGCCCCTCACCGAACAGGCCGGGCTCCGCCTGGAGATCGTCAGGCACTGGTGGCGCAACGGGCGCGCCCGCGAGGACCACGGTGTCACCGTCTCGGGCGGCCATGACTGGACCAGGCATGAGATCACGGCGCTGATCCCGGGGGACGCCGACCTGATCCGGTTCGGCATCGGCCTGGTCGGCCCTGGCCGGATCGCCCTGCGGAACCCGGAACTGCGCACCGCGGAGCCGCGTACCGCGGAACCACTCACCGCGGAGCCGCGTACCGCGGAGCCGGCCAGCGGCGCCTGACCCTGATGAGTGTGGAGATCTCCGACGGCGACCTGGTCCGGCTGGCCCGCGACGGCGACCAGGTAGCGTTCCGGCTGCTGGTCGAGCGGCACCAGCCGGCGGCGCGCGCCCGGGCCCGGCAGCTGTGCCCCAATCCCAGCGACGTGGACGACATCGTGCAGGAGTCGTTCCTGCGGGCGTTCATCGCCCTGGACCGGCTGCGGGACCCGGACCGGTTCGCGGGCTGGCTGGCCGGCATCGTGCACAACGTCTGCCGCGGCCTGCAGCGCCGTGCCCCGGTCACGCTGCTGCCCGACTGGCCCGAGCCGCTCCACCCGGCCGCCGCGGACGGCTTGCCCTCGGCCGAGGACCTGGACCGCGCCGACGCGGTGCGCGCGGCGGTCGCCGGCCTGCCCGCCGGGCAGCGGCGCGCCGTCGCCCTGCACTACTACGCCGACCTGCCGCCTGGCCAGATCGCCGAGTCGGCCGGCGCGGCCCGGGCCAGCCTGCACAAGGCCCGGCTCCGGCTGCGCGGCTACCTCACCGAGCACCGCCCCGACCTTGTTCCCGCTGGGAGGACGCACATGACCACCGTCCGCATCGCGCGCGTCGAGCGCCACATCCCGCCCGGCCCCGTGCCGATCCGTTTCCCCAGCTTTGTCCTTGTGCTGGCCGACGACGCCGGCCGCCGGGAGCTGCCGATCTGGCTAGTGGCCGACGACGGCCTCCGCCTGTCCGGGCTCATCGAGCCGCCCGCCGGGGATCGCGAGCCGGCTCGTGCCACGCAGGCGCGCACGGAGGACGAGCTCACCGACCGGCTGCTGTGCGCGGCCGGCGCCAGCGTGACCGGAGTGGACATCGACGAGCTAGGCCCCGAGGTGACCGCCGCCCGCATCGCGCTCACCAGCCCCGCCGGAACCCAGCACGTCACCGCGCGTCTGGCCGAGGGTGTGGCCGTCGCGATCACCGCGGGCGCGCCGGTCCGGGTAGCCGACACGATGATGGACCGGCTGGCGGTACCGCTGCCTGGCAATGACCGGCCCGTGCCGCTCCCCGACCCCGCGCTGGCCCTCGCCGCGCTGAGCATTGACCACCGGCCCCGTTATGAGCCGCGCAACCTGGCCTTCGCCGACGGCCTGGACGGATGGCTGCTCAACGGCAGCTTCGCCGAACACGCCAGCCACTCGCACTGGCAGGACTACGCCTGCGCCGCCGAAGGTGGAATCGCGGTGCTGTCGGCGGCCGTGCCGCAGCCCGGCGGCTTCGCCTTCCTCGGCCAGGAGATGTACGCCGACGACTACCGCGGCGCCGTGGTCACCTTCCGCGGCGAGTTCCGCAGCGAGGCCGCCGCGGACCGCGCCGGGCTGTTCCTGCGGGTCAGCCAGGATCCCCGGGGCATCCGGGGGCCCCTCACCGAGCGCGCCGCCCTCGATGACCCCGCCAACACCATCGTCACCATCGCGGGCGACCGCGACTGGACCAGCCACGAGGTCACGGCGCGGGTCCCGGACGACGCCAATACCGTCATGTTCGGCATGTTCCTGGCCGGGCGCGGCCAGATCGAGCTGTGCCGCGCGGAACTGACCCGCGGCGCCTGACCGCAGCCCGGCGCTGGCGGCTCGTCCCCCGCTGGCGGCTCTTCCGCCGCTAGCGGCCCCGCCATTGCGGGCTCCGGCCCTCGGCCATCGCCTGGCCTGCCTCCTTGAAGTCCTCGGACCTCAGGCAGCGGATCTGCTCTTCCAGGGCCACGCTGAGGCTCTCCTCGGGGCTGCGGTACCACGCCGCGTCGATCGCCCGCCTGGCGCCCCGCACCGCCAGCGGCGGCTGGGCGGCCAGCCGGGAGGCCAGCCCGGCCGCGGCGGCGTCGAGGTCTGCTGCGGCGACCACCCGGTTGGCCAGCCCGATCCGCAGGGCCTCGGCGGCGTCGATGATGTCACCGAGCAGGATCAGCTCCCGGGCCCGGCTTTCCCCGATGATCCGGGGCAGCCGGACGGTGGCGCCCATGTCGGGCATGATCCCGTAGCGGGTCTCGAGCAGGCCGACCTTGGTCCCTTCCGCGAAGATGCGGAAGTCGCAGGCCAGAGCCAGCTGCAGGCCCGCGCCGTAGGCGTGGCCGCGCACGGCGGCGACGCTGGCGCAGCCGAGGTCGGGGATCCAGCTGAAGGTTCCCGCCGCGGCCCGGCCCGCAGCGCGGCTGTCCTCGTCGTCGGGCCGTTCGGCCAGGGCGGCCAGCATCCCGGCCATGCCCTCGGCCAGGTCGATGCCGGCCGAGAACGTCGGCCCCTCTCCCGTCACCACCAGGCAGCGGAGGGTCTCGTCGGGTACCAGCTCGGCGCCGAGCCGGGCGAGCTCCGCCCACATCAGCGGGTTCTGAGCGTTGCGCTTGGCGGGACGGGCCAGGGTCAGGGTGCCGATGTCCCCGTCACGCTGGTAGCGGATGGTCTGGTAGTCGCTCATCCGTCCGTCAGCCCCCTGTGCCGAACTCCATCCATGCAGTAACTGTATGTCGGCACCCTGCTCGCAGCCACGCGGACGTGCTGGCGCGGACCCTCCGACTGCTCGGGGCCTAAGGCATGCCGTAACGGAGCCCCGGCGTGGCGGCGGCGATCTCCAGCAGCCGGTTGTACTTGGCCACGCGCTCACCGCGGGCCGGGGCGCCGGTCTTGAGGTGGCCGCAACCGGTGCCGACGGCGAGGTCGGCGATGAAGTGGTCCTCGGTCTCGCCGGAGCGGTGGGAGACGAACTGCCGGTACCCCGCCTGACGGCAGATCGCCATCGCCTCCAGGGTCTCGGTGACGGTGCCGATCTGGTTGAGCTTGATCAGCGCGGAGTTGCCGATGCCGCGTGCGATGGCGGCGGTGATGATGGCCGGATTGGTGCAGAAGATGTCGTCGCCGACCAGCTCGGTGGTGCCGCCCAGGCGCGCGGTGAGCGCGATCCAGCCCTCGTCGTCATCCTCGCCGAGACCGTCCTCGATCAGGTGCACGGGGAACTGCCGGGTGATCTTCGCGAGGCGGTCGATCATGTCGCCGCTGGACAGCAGGTCGCCGGCCACCTGGTAGCGGCCGTCCGGCTGGCGGAACTCCGATGCGGCCAGGTCCAGCGCGATGGACACGCCCTGCGCGCCGGGCTTGTACCCGGCGTCGGAGATGGCCTGCACCAGGAGCCGCAGGACCTCTTCGGGCTCGGTGACCTCGGGAGCGAAGCCGCCCTCGTCGCCCAGGCCGGTGGACAGCTTACGGGCGGACAGCTCGCGGCGCAGCGCGCTGTAGACCTCAGCGCCCGCGCGGACCGCCTCGGCCATCGACGGCGCGCCGACCGGGGCGACCATGAATTCCTGGAAGTCCAGCGCGTTCGGCGCGTGCACCCCGCCGTTGAGCACGTTGAAATGCGGCACCGGCAGGGACGGCGTGACACCCTCCGGCGTGAGCCATTGCCACAGCGGCGTCCCGGCTGAGGCGGCCAGCGCCCGGGCCAGCGCCATCGAGGTGCCCACCGTGGCGTTGGCGCCGATCCTGCTCTTGTTCGGGGTGCCGTCGAGGTCGATCATGGCCTGGTCCGCCTCGGCCAGCGACGCCCAGGACCGGCCCTGCAGGAGGCCGGCGAGTTCGGTGTTGACGGCCGCCACCGCGCCCAGTACCCCTTTGCCCTCGTACCGGTCCGGGTCACCGTCGCGGCGCTCCACGGCCTCCCGCGACCCGGTCGAGGCACCCGACGGGACCCCGGCACGGGCGGCCGTGCCGTCCGCCAGCCGCACGGTCACCGCCAGCGTGGGCCGTCCGCGTGAGTCCAGGATCTCCAGCGCGGAAAGACCCGCGACGTTGAAAGCAGGCATCGTTTCTCACTCCTGTCTGGTGGCGGCCGGGATGGCCGCCGCCTGTGCCGTCATTTCACCCGGACCGGATCCTCTCCCGTCCGGGACAGCGGCGGTAGTGACTTACGGCCCGGTTCGGCGGCCATCTGGCCTGTCAGTCCTGGCGGGCCGGCGGTGAGCCGCACCGCCACCGGAACGCGAGGGTCGCCGGGCTGCACCGATCCGGCTTAGCCTGATGGCGTGCTGCGCTTCTGGGATGACCGCACCGGCTCCTACGCCGAACTCGCCGTCAAGCCTTCGATCCCGCTACGGGTGTGTCTTCACGGGCCTCCCGACGGAACGTGGTCCGGTCTCACGGACCTGCGGGTTCTCCTCGTGGCCGACGTGCTGACGCGGATCGCCGAAC
>JBKQQQ010000585.1:0-2988 GCA_052144275.1 Streptosporangiaceae bacterium | reverse complement strand
CGATCGTCTCAAAGGCGAACTGGACCGGACCGAGGCGGGCCAGGACGCCGATGGTCTCGCGCGCGAGGCCGAAGACCACGCGGACACCTCCTTCCGTATCGGTCAGCCTGGTCTCGGCTCGTCGTTCGCCCCCGGCCGGGACCCCCGCACGCGCCTACCGGTCCTGGGCACTGGCCCAGCCGCATCGGTACCGGCTGCTGTTCGGGCCGCCGCTGCCCGGTTACGACGCCCACGCGCAACGGCTCGTCGACGCGGCCTGGGAAGCGATGAACGTGCTGCTCGGCGTCCTCCGCGAGTCCGGCGATCGCGCCACCGCGCCGCCCCCGCGGCCACTGGAATCCCAGCTGGCGGCCTGGGCCGAGCCAGCCGGCCCCCGCATCGCCCCGGCCACTGCGCTGCGCGCCGTCCTGATCTGGAGCCGCTGTAGGTTCTCACGACACTTGTCCAGCGGCTAGTCGCTGACCTGCGTTTCTTCGAGCTTTCTCACTGGCTTGTCCAGCGATCCTTCTCATCGGTCTGTCCATTCCTTCAGGGCGGGGCCAAGGGGGCAGCGATCCTCCGCAAGATCGCAGACTCCTGACGGAAGGAATGAACTGGTCCGTGCGCGACTTCAGAGGCGAGACTGGCTCGTATCGGCGCCGTAGCGCAGGCCGTCGATGAGGAGCGCGACCATGCGCTGGCTGTAAGCCGGTCCCTCATCAGGTACCGGCATGCACAGAGTGGCGACGGCGTGCAGGAGATCCCTGGCGCTGATGCCGGCGCGGATCGCGCCGCTCGCTATCGCGGCTTCGAGCAGTGAGGCGAGGGCGGGTTGGAGCCGCTGCATGAAGTAGCCTGGCAGGGCGCCGTACGCCGGATCGCCGGAGTGAAGGGCCGCGGCGAGTCCTCGCTTGGCCGCGACGAACTCGGTGTACCGGTGGAGCCACTTCTCGAGCGCTACTCCCGGCTCGTTCGCTGCGGCCAGCGCCGGGGCCGCGTCGGCGCAGGCGTCCACCTCGAGCTGGAACACGGCCTTGACCAGGTCCGAGCGCTGCGGGAAGTGCCGGTACAGCGTTCCGACTCCGACGCCGGCCAGATCGGCGATCTCCTTCGCGGGCGCGTTCACGCCCGCGGTGGCGAAGACGGCCTTCGCCGCCTCGAGCAGGGAGCCGATGTTGCGCTGCGCGTCAGCGCGCAGCGCACGCGGCGCGCGCTGGGGTACGCCCGGACCGGCCGGGCCGGCGCCGGGAGACGCCGCGGTCTCCGTCACGACACTCCTTCGCTTGCTAACCGGAAAGCTATTCCGTATAGTTCCGGAATAGCTTTCCGGTTAGATTAGGATACGGCATCCACGGGAAGCGCCCGCTACATCCCGCCCGCAAGCTCAGGAGAGCCCGCATGCGCTACCGCACCCTCGGCCGGACCGGCATAAAGGTCAGCTCCTACGCGCTCGGCGCGATGATGTTCGGGCTCCCGCCCGGCAACCCCGACCACGACGACTCGATCCGCATCATCCGCAAGGCGCTGGACGCGGGGATCAACTTCGTTGACACCGCGGACAGGTACTCGGGCGGCGAGTCCGAGGAGATCGTCGGGAAGGCGCTCAAGGGGCGCCGCGACGACGTCGTCCTCGCGACCAAGGTGAATGGCCCGATGGGTGATGATCCCAATCAGCGAGGCAACTCCAGGCGCTGGATCATGACCGAGGTCGAGAGCTCGCTGCGACGCCTGCAGACCGACTACATCGACCTCTACCAGATTCACCGGCCTGACCCGGACACCGACATCGAGGAAACGCTCTCGGCGCTGTCGGACCTGATCCGCGGCGGCAAGGTCCGCGCGATCGGGTCCTCCACGATGCCCGCCTCCGACATCGTCGAGGCCCAGTGGGCGGCCGAGCGGCGCGGCCTGGAGCGCTTCCGCACCGAGCAGCCGCCCTACTCCATCCTCAACCGCGGCATCGAGGCCGAGGTGCTGCCCGTCGCCCAGCGCTACGGGATGGGCACGCTGGTGTGGAGCCCGCTCGCGAAGGGAATGCTCACCGGCCGCATCCGCAAGGGTCAGCAGACCGACCTGCGCCGCGCCGCCATCCTCACCAGCTTCAGTGACGAGGCCCGGCTCGATGCCGTCGAGCAGATCATCCCGCTCGCCGAGCAGGCGGGCTTGCCCATGACGCACCTCGCGATGGCGTTCGCGATCGCCCATCCCGGCGTGACCAGCGCGCTCATCGGCCCGCGCACGATGGAGCAGTTGGACGACCTGCTCGCCGGAATCGACGTTACGCTCAGCGACGACATCCTCGACCGGATCGACGAGATCGTCCCGCCCGGCACCGACGTCGGCCTGCCCGACCAGTCCGCCTACCTGCCCCCGGCCCTCCAGCACCCGGACCTCCGCCGCCGCCCCGCCAGCGAACGCGCCGCAGCCTGACCGCACTCCCAGGGACGCATCCGTCGCCCTGAGCGGAGGGAACCAGAAGTTGAGCGTCAGGAACACCGGTCATGACGGCCTATGCGCTACGACACAACGCCAACCCCAACCGGCATCTGCCCGCTGGCGGCCATCAAGTCGAGACCGTGACCGTTACGGTGGGTGATCGGCCAATTAGGTCATCGAATTGCGAAGTTGGCGCAGATCAGCGAATCGGCGTGACTTCCTACGACCGAACCTTGATGTAGCCGGGCAAGCAGATAGGCCAGTTCTGGGCGATTTCGCAATGGGCGCCCCGCCCAGCACCGGGGAAGCGGTCAGCACGGCGGGATGATGGCCACGCTGCCTGTCAGCGCGGGTGCAAGGGCGCGACCGGTTCGGCCTGAGCTGCGGGGAGGCGGTGCTGGTCGATGTAGTCCCACCGGAGTTCGTAGCCGAGGCCGGGCCGTTGGGGCACCGTGACGAAGCCGTCGGGGCTGAGCGGGTCGCAGGGCGCCTGCAGGTAAGGCGGGGTCGCGTCGTAGTCCACTCCGGGCCCGAGCAGGCCGCGCTCGTAGTACTCGCTGACGTCCTCGCTGG
>JBKQQQ010000584.1:0-3145 GCA_052144275.1 Streptosporangiaceae bacterium | reverse complement strand
GGACAGGTGCGGGCACGACGGGACTCCTCCCAGGGTGATCGGTTAACACGCTAGACGAACCAGGTCCGCCGGATGCCGGATCGGGTTGGGGATTAGCCGGTTGGCCAGGTTCATGAGCATCAGCGGGATGGTGCCGAGCATGCCGATGGAGCCGCGGATCCACAGTCCGAGCGGCCGGGTCCTATCACCGGTACCGGCCGCCCCCGCTGCGGCAGGTGGCCAACCCGCCCGGCCGCCTGGATCTGCGAACGGGCGGGGTTCCTGGCGGTCCGGTCATTCGGCCTGGCAAGCTCGGGCCGGACGACCTGCCGGCGGTCGGCTTTCTGCCCTACCGGGGGCCGTTACCCGCAAGTACATGCTGGCCGCGGATAGTCCATCCGAGAGGCCTGATCGAGGTGGACGTCATGAGGGTACTGAGATCCCGGAATTCACGTGCGGCGGGCCCGGCGCCGGACCGCGATGGCGAGGGTGATATCACGATCCGGGCGCGCGGGCTGCGGAAACGGTACGGGGACGTTGAGGCGGTGCGCGGGATCGACCTGATCGTCCGGACGGGTGAGATCTTCGCGTTCCTCGGGCCGAACGGCGCCGGGAAGACCACGACCGTCGAGATGCTGGAGGGCTACCGGCGCCGCGACTTCGGCGAGGTAAGTGTTCTCGGGTCCGACCCGGCACGCCCGGCGCCGGGGTGGCGGGCGCGCATGGACCTCAGCAGCCGCCCACAGCCGCAAGTCCCATGCCCCGGGCACGTAATCCGCAACCACATCCCATGAACAAAGGAGGCCCGAAATGCCCAGCGCGACGATACCAAGGGCCATAACGGCGCAGGAGGCCGCCGACGCGCTGAAGGAGCAGCTCGGCAACCGCTACCAGGTAACCGTGCACGAAAAGGGTTCGCTGACCGTCAAGCACGGACCCCTGGCGTTCGCCACCGTGCACCTGGCCCCAGATGGGAATGCCACGACCTTCCACGTCCACGGCAGCGGGCTGATCATCAACCGGCTCATCAACGAATTCGGCATCGCACGAACAGTAACCGCGGCAATCAAGGACACTTTCGGATCCGCGCATGCCAGCGGCGGGAGATTACCGGGGAGGAGATCATGTTCCACCGTAGTTCACCTCACGTGATTGCCTCAGGAGGCGGGGCTCGCGGCCCTCACGGGAAGGCGGGTCGCCCCATGGCGCACAAGTCCAATCTGGCGGCCTCGCTAGGCAGCTGGAGCGCACGGCACCGGATAGCGGCCATTACCGGCTGGCTGCTGCTGGTCATTGTGGCGATGCTGATCGGCAGCGCGGTGGGCCAGGTGACCATGACGCAAGCCGAGTACGGCTCCGGCGAATCCGGTCGCGCGCAGTGGCTGCTCACCGATGCCGGCGTCGCGCAGCCGGCGCAGGAACTGGTGCTCGTGCATAGCGCGACGGCCACGGCCGGCGCGGCCGGCTTCTCCTCCGCCGTGCGTGCCGTCATCACCGGCGTCCAGGCCACCGGGCGGGTGCAGGACATCCGCGCTCCGGCGGTTTCCCCCAGCCGGCATGACGTGCTCATCCAGTTCGCGATGAAGGGCGACCCCGACACCGCCGCTAACCGGGTGCAGCCGGTCCTGGCCGCGGTCAGCAAGGCGCAGGCCGCCTACCCGCAGGTGACGATCCAGGAGTTCGGCGACGCCAGCGTGACCAAGTACTTCAACGACACGATCATCAAGGACCTCAAGCGCGCCGAATGGACGGTTGTGCCGCTGGCGCTGGGCATCCTGCTGGTGGTGTTCGGCGCGCTGGTGGCGGCGCTGCTGCCGGTGGTGCTCGCGCTGACCGCGTTCCTGGCCGCCAATGGGCTGCTCGCGCTGATCAGCCACGCCATGCACGTGGACAGCTCGGCCAGCTCGGTGATGCTGCTGATGGGCATGGCGGTGGGCGTCGACTACTGCCTGTTCTACCTGCGCCGCGACCGTGAGGAGCGGGCCCGCGGCCGGGATCCGCAGGCGGCACTGCGGATCGCCGCCGCCACCTCCGGCCGGTCGGTGCTGATCTCGGGGATGACCGTCATCGTCGCGATGGCCGGGATGTTCCTGTCCGGCATGCAGCTGTTCGACGGCTTCGCCGTCGCGACCATCCTGGTGGTGCTCATCGCCGTGGCGGGGTCGGTGACGGTGCTGCCCGCCCTGATGTCGCTGCTCGGCGACAAGGTCGAGTTCGGGCGGATACCGTTCCTCGGCCGGGTGCGCCAGCAGGCGGGCGGGGGCCGGGCATGGAAGATCGTGCTGGACCGGGTGCTGGCCCGCCCGGGAATCTCCGCCGCGCTGGCAGCGGCCGCGCTGCTCGCCCTGGCCTCGCCGGTCATCGGCATCCACACCGAAAAACTGAGCGTGCCGCAGCAGCTCCCGGCCAGCACCCCGATCGTGCAGACCTACGAGCACATCATGGCGGCGTTCCCCGGCGGCCCGGCCCCGGCGCTGGTCGTGGTCAAGGCGCCCGACATCCAGTCAGCGGCCGCCCGGCAGGGCATCGCCGCCCTGGCCGGCTGGCACAGCCCCGCGATCGGCCAGCCGGTCGAGGTGACCGTCTACCCGGCCGCGAACCTGGCCGAGATCCAGATTCCGCTGGCCGGCACCGGAACCGACGCCGTCTCCCAGCACGCCCTGACCACCCTGCACAACACGATCGTGCCCGCCACCGTCGGGAAGATCCCCGGCGGCCAGGCACTCGTCGGCGGCTACCTCGCGGGAAACAACGACTTCAACAACCAGCTGCAACACGGCATCGTGCCGGTATTCCTGTTCGTCCTGGGCATCACGTTCATCCTCATGCTGGTCGCGTTCAGCTCGATCACGATTGCCGCGACCACGATCGGGCTCAACCTGCTATCGGTGGGCGCCGCGTACGGGGTCATGGTCGCGGTCTTCCAGCACGGATGGGGCGCCGGGCTGATCGGCACCACGGCGCCCGGGGCCATCGAGTCCTGGATCCCGCTGTTCGTCTTCGTCGTGCTGTTCGGCCTGTCCATGGACTACAACGTGTTCGTGGTGTCGCGGATCAAGGAAGCGCACGACCGCGGGATGGCGACCGAGCAGGCGATCGCGCACGGCATCCGCGCCACGGCCGGCGTGGTGACCAGTGCCGCGGTCATCATGGTCGCCGTGTTCGC
>JBKQQQ010000583.1:0-5952 GCA_052144275.1 Streptosporangiaceae bacterium | reverse complement strand
GAGGCGGCGCTGGTCGCCGGGCTGACTGGCGTGGGCATGCAGGCCGGGCCCGCGGTCTCGGCTGTGCTGCTGTACCGGCTGGCGACGTACTGGCTGCCGGTGCTGCCGGGCTGGCTGTGCTGGCGGTTCCTGCAGCACCGGGGGTATGTGTGAGCGCCGGCGCGCCGCGGCCGGCCCAGGATGCGTCAGCGCGGGTGCCGGTGTTGCCGGCCGGCCGTCAGCGCCGCCCGTCGGGCGCGGCGCCGCCGCTGCCGCGGCATGTCCAGCGCAGCGGGCTGATCTGGCTGGCGGCCGCGATCGTGGCCACCGGCGCGGCCATCGCGGTGTTCGCCGGCGGCCTGAGCCGCTGGGCGGTCGATGTCACGGTGATCGATGACGCTATGACCCGGCGAGTGGCCGGCGCACCGGTCCCGGGATTCACCGCGGCCGCCCGCGTGATCGCTGAGGCGGGCGCGGCGCCGGCGACGGTCATCGCAGGCTATGTGCTCCTGCTGGCGCTGATCGTGCTGCGCCGGTTCCGGCACCTGCTGGTGCTGGTCGTCAGCTATGGGGTACTCACCGTGCTGACGACGGCTTTCCTGCTCATCGTGCACCGGCCGCTGCCGTTCGGCGTGCCGGTCCAGTTCCGCTGGGCGGGCTTCTCGATGCCGTCGGCCGAGATCGAGAAGGTGTGCGCTGTGCTGACCGGCGCGCTGTACACGCTGGTGCCGGCCGGCCGGTGGCGGCGTCGCGGCGGCTGGGCCGCGGCCGCGATCGTCGCCGTGATCGGCCTGTCCCGGATGCGGCTGGGCGTGGACGCGCCGACCGATGTGCTGCTCGGCGCGATCCTCGGCGTGAGCGTGCCGCTGCTGGGGATGCGGCTGTTCGCCCCGGAGGAGTCGTTCCCGGTGGTCTACGGCGGCGCGCACGGCGCGCACCTCGACCTCGGCGGCGCCCGCGGCGAGGCGATCAGCCGCGCCCTGAAGGACCAGATGAGCATCGAGGTAGCCAGCATCGAGCCGTTCGGGCTAGCCGGCTCCGGCGGGTCCAGCCCGATGCGGCTGCGACGAGCCGGCGAGCCGGGCGGATACCTGTTCGGCAAGCTCTACGCCCGCTCGCACGTGCGCGCGGACCGCTGGTACAAACTCGGCCGGCAGCTGCGGTACGGCCGGCTGGAAGATGAGCAGTCCTTCAAGGGCGTCCGCCGCCTGGTGCAGCAGGAGGACTATGCGCTGCGGCTCTGCCGGGACGCCGGGCTGCCGAGCCCGGAACCGTACGGCTTCGTGGAGCTCACGCCGGAGCGGGAGTACCTGCTGCTCACCGAGTTCTTCGCCGGGTCGGCGGAGCTGGGTGAGGCCACAGTCGACGATACGGTCATTGATGACGGGCTGCTGATCGTCCGCCGGATGTGGGACGCGGGACTCGCGCACCGCGACATCAAGCCGGCCAACCTGCTGGTCCGCGACGGCCGCCTGCTGCTGATCGACGTGGCGTTCGCCGAGGTGCGCCCCACCCCGTGGCGGCAGGCGGTCGACCTGGCCAACATGATGCTGTGCCTGGCCCTGCGCAGCACCGCCGGGCGCGTCTACCAGCGCGCGCTGCAGTTCTTCACCGCGGCGGAGATCTCCGAGGCGTTCGCCGCGGCCCGCGGCCTCGCGCTGCCGTCCCAGCTCCGGCGCGCGATCCGGGCCAGCGGCCGCGAGCTGCACGAGGAGTTCCTGCGGCTGCTGCCGCGCCGGCCTGCCCCGGTCCGGGTTCAGCGCTGGAGCGCGCGCCGGGTGGGCGCCTGGGCTGTCGTCCTCGTGACGGTACTCCTGCTGGTCATCGCCCTGGCGAATGTCCTGATCAATGCCACCACCCCGGCGGCGGCCCTGCTTGTCACCACTATGGACTGCCACGCCGTGGAGCCGCTGCTGGCCGAGGCCCAGTCGGTGCCGACAGCCAGCGAGGTGGTGTGCCTCCGGTCGCTGCCCACCGGCTGGACCCTGGGCCGGGTCCAGGCGTTCCGCGGTACATCGGTCATCACGCTGGGCAACGACCGGGCCGGCAGCGGCGCGCTGCAGCTGACTCTGACCGCGCACTGCGCGACCGGCCGGGCCGCGGCGGTCCGGGCACCCGAGCCGGGAATCAGGCGGCTGCGCGCCCTGGGCGGCGGTGCCCGGTTCGCAGCCACCTGGTATGACGTTTTCCCCGGCGGCTGCGTCACCATCGAACTGCGCCCGGCGACCCAGCAGGCAGCGGTCGACCAGGGTCTGGCCGGGCAGGTCCCGGCCATTGTCGGGTACGTCTCGCGTGCCGCGTTGCGAGAAAACCTGGCGCAGCGCTCCAGGGGTCGGCTGCAGCTGAATTAGGGCCGCCAGCAGCCGCGGGAGCCGAACATCTGCCGGTCAATCGGGCTACGTGGGGGCCCGGAGACCGACAGCGCTGCCATCACCGGGATCGTCTCACTGAAGTGGGCCTGGTCCAGTGCGGGCATCACTTTCATGGCCCAGGCGGCGGGACGCTGCGGGCTGTTGGCGATGTAGGTGCCGAAGGTCGCCCGGCAAGCGTCCTTGATCTCGGCCTGCGTGCCGCAGGGGATACCTGCCAGCAGGTTCGGGCGCCTGTGGACCTTATGCCGGCGTCGGCATAAGGTCCACTGCCTGCGCGGCCTGCTCATCAAGGTCAGCAAGGGCAGCCAGCCCTGGGTGGCTGCGCTATGGCCTCGCCGCAGCGGCCATCCTCGGCCTCGGGCTCGGCATCGGCCTGGCCGCCGTCCCGGCCGCCGGCTCGATCATGGGATCGCTCCCCGCCGCCCGGCCGCGCCTGCCAGGCCGGCGTGATCGATGGCGGGCGATGCGCCGGGTCCGGGCTTTCCGGCCCGGGTGGCTCGGCGGATGCCGAGGGCGGCGACGGCGCCCAGGACTGACAGGCCCGCGGCGACGCCGAGGGCGGGGCGGTAGCCGCTGGTGATGGCGGCTGGGCCGGCCAGGCTGCCGTTGGCGTTGAACACCGTGGTCGCGACCGCTATCCCGGACACCGCGCCGAACTGCTGCATGGTGTTCATCACGCCCGCGGCCTTGCCCAGCGCCTGCGGGGCGACGGCGTTCAGGCCCGCGGCGGATACGCACGGGATGGCCATCGAGATCCCGGCGCCTGCGATGACGAACGGGGCGACGTAGCTGACGTAACCCGAGGAGCGGGCGGCCAGGTAGACGATCCAGGCGAAGCCGACCGCCTGCATGAGCAGGCCGGGCACAATCAGCGGCCGGGCGCCGATCTTGTCGAACACGGCTCCTGCGATCGGCGCGATGACCATCGGGGTCGCGGTCCAGGGCAGGAAGCGCAGCCCGGTGCCCAGCGGCGAGTCGCCCAGCGCGAACTGGAAGTACTGGCTGGTCAGGAACGCCGCCGAGTAGATCGCCGCGGCCAGCAGGAACTGGGTCGCGACCGCGGCCGAGAAGCTGCCGGACCGGAACAGGCCCAGCGGGATCATCGGCTCGGCGGCCCGACGTTCCCAGGCCACGAACGCGACGATCGACGCGGCGCCCAGGGACAGGCCGGTCAGGGTCTGCGCGCTGCCCCAGCCGACCTGGCCGGCCTGGACCAGGCCCCAGGTCACAGCCCCGACAGCGGCGGCGATGAGCACCAGCGCGGGCAGATCGAGCCGCGATGCGGGACCGTGGCTTTCGGCCAGCCGCAGCCTAGATCCGGCGATCGCGAGGATGCCGACCGGCACGTTCACCCAGAAGATCCAGTGCCAGGTCAGGCCCTGGGTCACCGCCCCGCCGATCAGCGGGCCGCTGGCCACGGCGAGCCCGGCGACCCCGCCCCAGATCCCGATCACGGCACCGCGCCGCTCGGCCGGGAACGCCGAGGTCAGCAACGTAAGGCCGAGCGGCATGATGATCGCGGCGCCGACGCCCTCGATGGCGCGGCAGGCGATCAGGGCCCCGATGCCCGGGGCCAGCGCGCAGCCGGCCGACGCCGCGGTGAAGATGGCCAGGCCGAGCACGTACATCCGCCGGCGGCCGATCAGGTCCCCGATCGCGGCGGCGGTGATGATGCCCGCTCCGAACGCCAGCACGTAGGCGTTGACTGTCCACTGCAGGGTCCCGACGTTTCCGCCCAGGTCACGGTGGATAGACGGCAGCGCGGTCACCACCACCAGGGTGTCCAGCGCCACCATGAAGTACGCCACCGAGGTGAGCAGCACAGTCAGGATATTGGCCCGGGTCCTTGGATCGGGCTGGCCGGCCAGCACCGCCGCCGGGTAAGCCGCATCGGTCATGATCAGGCTCCGTTCCGTCAGACCGGCCGGCTAGGCGGGCTGGGGGCGGCCCGCGACTTCCCCGAGCACGCCGACTTCGATGCCGCCGCCGTGCTGCAGGGACGGGCAGCCCTTGGCCAGTTTGAGGGCCGCCTCGAGGTCGTCCGCGGTGATCAGCGAGTACCCGCCGAGCCGGATACCGCCGCCGCAATCGCCGAGGGCGCTGGCCTGGAGCACCGGCTTGCCGAGGTCCGTCACGCTGGTCCCCATGCCGTCGAACCACGCGGTCCAGGCGGCCACGGTCTCCGGCCGGCCAGGGGTGTAGTCCTCCGGCATCCGGTACGAGAACACATACGTCGCCATCGATTTGCTCCTTCGCTGTGACCGGTCCCCGGCCGGGACCGGCTCTCGGTGAGGTAGACACCGCCCGGCCGGCGAAAAAGGCGGGCGGACAGCGCCCTGTTCCGGTGGCCGACGGTGTCAATACCGGCGAGCGGGGGACAGCGGATCCCAAGGAAGAAGTGATGCCAGGATGCGATCATGGCCACAGATCTGATCGACCGCGCCCGGGCTGGGGACGGGCAGGCCTTCCGGCAGCTGGTCGAGCCCTACCAGCGCGAGCTTCAGGTGCACTGCTACCGCATCCTCGGGTCGGCGCAGGACGCCGAGGACGCGGTGCAGGAGACCCTGCTGGCGGCGTGGCGGAGCCTGGGCGGCTTCGAGCAGCGCAGCTCGCTGCGCACCTGGTTGTACCGGATCGCCACCAGCCGCTGCCTGAACGTGCTGCGATCGGCTAGCCGGCGCCCGCCGATGGAATGGGCACGCAAGGACATCGAGCCGCCCGAGCCCACCCGGCTCGGCGAGGTGGCCTGGCTCGAGCCGTACCCGGATCTGCTGCTGGCCGATCTGCCCGACCAGGCTCCCGGCCCGCAGGCCCGCTACGAGGCCAGGGAGGCGATCTCGCTGGCGTTCATCACCGCGCTGCAGCTACTGCCGCCGCAGCAGCGGGCCGCCTTGATCCTGCGCGACGTGCTGGGCTTTCACACCGGCGAGGCCGCCGAGATCCTCCAGGCCAGCGAGCAATCAGTGGCCAGCGCGCTCAAGCGCGCCCGGGCCACCCTGGCGCAACACCCGCCGACGGCACACCGCGAGGCGCCGCCGCCCCCGCACTCCCCCGCCGAGCAGAACCTCGTCAACCGGCTGACCCGGGCGTTCGAGGCAGCGGACGTGACCGGCATCGTCGCCCTGCTCACCGAGGACGCCTGGCTGACCATGCCCCCGCTGCCACTGGAGTACCAGGGCCGCGAACTCGCCACGCGGTTCTTCACCCTGGCCTTCCGCACGGGGCGCCGCTTCCGGCTGGTCGCCACCCGGGCCAACGGCCAGCCCGCGTTCGGCGTATACGAGCGTGACCGGCACAGCCCGGTGCTGCACGCCAACGGGCTGCTCGTGCTGACCCTGGCCGGCGACCGGGTCAGCATCATCACCCGCTTCGACACTAGCGTGCTGCCCCGCTTCGGGCTGCCGCGCTCCCTGCCGGGATAGCGGCAACGACCCGGCCTGGGCCCGGTGAACGCGGCCGCGAACACCAGCGACCTAGGTTTGGTGTCGCTGGTCCCTCGGTGCTGCTCTGCCAGGTCACCGTTGACGGCGCCGAAGAGCCGGTCCATTACCTCGGCGCCCTCCTGCAGGACCGGCCGGAGCTCTTGCCGGTACACGGTCTC
>JBKQQQ010000582.1:0-9781 GCA_052144275.1 Streptosporangiaceae bacterium | reverse complement strand
TGCCCGACCACCTCGTGCGCCTCGCGGAACGGGACGCCCCGGCGGACCAGGTACTCGGCCAGGTCGGTGGCGAGCGTGAACCCGGTCGAGGCGCCGCGACGGAGCCGGTCGGGATTGACCCGCATCGTCGCGATCAGGCCAGCCATGGCGGGCAGAACCAGGAGCAGGGTGTCGACGGCGTCGAAGACCGGCTCCTTGTCCTCCTGCAGGTCCCGGTTGTAGGTCAGCGGCAGGCCCTTCAGCATCGTGAGCAGCCCGGTCAGCCCGCCGATCAGGCGGCCCGCCTTGCCCCGGGCCAGTTCGGCCACGTCCGGGTTTTTCTTCTGCGGCATGATCGAGGACCCGGTCGCGTAGGCGTCGTCGATCTCTACCCAGCCGAACTCCTGCGAGGACCAGAGCACGATCTCCTCGCCGAGCCGGGACAGGTGCACCCCGATCAGCGCCGCGGCGAAGCAGAACTCGGCCGCGAAGTCGCGGTCGGCCACCGCGTCCATGGAGTTAGGCGCCGGCTCGTCAAAGCCGAGTTCAGCCGCGAGCACCTGCGGATCGACCGGGAGTGACGACCCGGCCAGTGCGCCGGACCCGAGCGGGCTGACCGCCGCGCGCTTGTCCCAGTCCCGTAGCCGGCCGACGTCGCGGGCGAACGCCTGCACGTGGGCGAGCAGCTGGTGACCGAATAGCACCGGCTGCGCGTGCTGCAGGTGCGTCATGCCGGGCGCAGGCACGTCACCGCTGGCGGTCGCCTGGTCGATCAGCGCGGTTTCCAGCTCGGCCAGCCTGCTCGCAATCAGCCGGACGTTATCCCGCAGGTAAAGCCGCAGGTCGGTCGCCACCTGGTCGTTGCGGCTGCGGCCGGCCCGGAGCTTGCCGCCCAGCGCGCCGAGCCGTTCGAGCAGCCCGCGCTCGAGCGCGGTGTGTACGTCCTCGTCGGCGACCGTGGGCCGGAACGACCCGTTGGCAACGGCCCGGTCCAGGTCGTCCAGGGCCTTGAGCATCGCGCTGAGCTCGGCGTCAGTGAGCAGCCCGGCCCGATGCAGCACCCGGGCGTGCGCGCGGGAGGCTCGCAGGTCGTACCTGGCCAGCCGCCAGTCGAACTGGACGCTGACGGACAACCGGGCCAGCGCCTCCGCGGGCCCGGCACCGAACCGCCCGCCCCACAGCCGTGTAGCCCCTTGGAGCCCGCCCGAATCCCCTGCTGACTGTTCCGCTGCTTCCACAGTTCTTCTTTCTATCGCACTAACGCCTCAGTTTTGTCGCACCTGGAGCGGTGGCGGCGCCGCCTCACGGAGTCGGTGGGCCCTTGGGTACCTTCTTGCGTACCCGGTGGCACACCGACTCCATGCGGACTGGACCCCGGCTAGGTGGTCACTGACGAACGTTCATCGTCGGCGCTCGGCCCGGCGCAGGAAGTCGGCCGCCAGGGCGTCGCCGCCGGCCGGATCGCGCGCGATGATCAGGACCGTGTCGTCGCCGGCCACGGTGCCGAGGATCGACGGCAGGGCCGCGTGGTCGATGACCGAGGCGAGGAACTGGGCCGCCCCGGCCGGGGTTCTGAGCACGACCAGGTTGGCGCTCGCATCGGCCGAGGTCATCAGCTCGCCCAGGTAGCGCGCCAGGCGTGAGCCCTGCGGCGATTCGGCCCTTTCTTCTCCGATGGCGCCGCCGGGGAGCGAGCCTGGTCCGCCCGGCTCATCCGGCAGGGCGTAGACGAGCGTGCCCCCGGAGCGCAGCCGCACCACGCCCAGTTCGTCCAGATCCCGGGACAGGGTCGCCTGCGTCACGTGCACGCTGGCGTAGCGTTCCAGCAGCTCGGCCAGTTCCTCCTGGGAGCGGACCTGCTCGCGAGCGAGGATGGCGGCGATCCTGGCGTGCCTGGCCGTCTTGGTCAGCGGGGTCGTCATTGTTGCTCCAGCAGCCAAGACAGCAGGGCTTTCTGCGCGTGCAGCCGGTTCTCCGCCTGCTCCCAGACGGCGCTGTTCGGCCCGTCGATCACGTCGGCGCTGATTTCCTCGCCGCGGTGCGCCGGCAGGCAGTGCAGCACCAGGCACCCGGGCCGGCCCAGAGCCAGCTTCTGGGCGTCCAGGCGGTAGGAGTCCCCTGCGCCGAGAATGGCCAGGCGTTGGTCCCGCTTCGCTTCGGTGCCCATGGAAGTCCACACGTCGGTGGCGATCACGTCGGCCCCGTCGCACGCCGCGCTGGCATCGGTGCCGACCTCGACTCCGCCGCCGGTCTGCGCGGCGATCCGCCCGGCGGCGGCCAGCACCGCCGGGTCGGGCTGGTAGGCCTCTGGCGCGCCGATGCGCACATGCATCCCGGCGGTGGCGCCGCCCAGGAGATAGGAGTGCGCCATGTTGCTCGCGCCGTCGCCGAGGAAGGCCAGCACGCGGCCGGCCAGCGAGCCGTAGTGCGCCCGGACGGTCTGCAGGTCGGCCAGCACTTGGCAGGGGTGGAACTCGTCGGTGAGCGCGTTGATCACGGGCACGGTCGCAGCCGAGGCGAGCGCGTCGATGCGCTCCTGCCCGGAGGTCCGCCAGGCGATCGCCGCCACCTGCCGGGTAAGCACCCGGGCGACGTCCTCGATCGTTTCGCCGCGGCCGATGTGCGTCGTCTGGGTGTCGATGACGACCGGATGGCCGCCGAGCTCGGCGATGCCGATGGTGAACGACACCCGGGTCCGCAGCGATTGCTTGTCGAACAGCACCGCGACCGCCTGCGGTCCGGCCAGCGGCTGCCAGCCGAACCTGTCTTTCTTCATCCGTTCTGCGAGGTCGAGGACGGCCGCCTGCTCGGCGGGCGACAGGTCGTCATCGCGCAGGAAGTGCCTGGTCATGAGCTGACCTCCGCGAGGATCCCGGGCAGCGCGGCGATGAACTCGTCCGCGTCCGCAGCGGACAAGATTAGCGGCGGCGCCAGCCTGATCGCGTCGGGCTGCACCGCGTTGACCAGGAACCCGGCCCGCCGGGCGGCCGCCTCTACATCCGGGGCCACCTCGGCCGTCAGCGCGACCGCCCGCCAGAGCCCGAGGCCGCGCACCCCCGCTACCAGCGGGTGGCTGATCTCGCCGAGGCCGGCCGCCAGGTGGTCTCCGACCGCCGTGACGTGGGCCAGCAGGCCGTCACGCTCGATTACCTCGAGCACGGCCAGGGCCGCGGCGCAGGCGACCGGGTTGCCGCCGAAGGTGGAGCCGTGGTCGCCCTTGGCGAAGCCGGCGCCGGCCGCGCCGAGGCCGATGCACGCGCCAATGGGCAGCCCGCCGCCCAGCCCCTTGGCCAGGGTGAGCACATCGGGCCGGACACCGGCGGTCTGGTGCGCGAACCACGCTCCAGTCCGGCCGATGGCGCTCTGGATCTCATCGAGCACGAGCAGCGCGCCGGCCGCATCGCATGCCTCGCGCGCGGCGCGCAGGTAACCCTCGGGAGCGGGCACTACGCCGCTCTCGCCCAGGCCGGGCTCGAGGAAGACGGCCGCGACGTCGGCGCCGACCGCCGCGCGCAGCGCCGCGGCGTCCCCGTAGGGAACGAACCGCACGGTCAGGCCGAACGGGCCGAATGGCGCGCGGATGGACTCTTTGCCGGTCAGCGCCAGCGCGCCCATCGTCCGGCCGTGGAAGCTGCGCTCGGCAGCCACGATCACCGGCCGCCCCGGCCCCGCGATGCGGCGCACCAGCTTGACCGCCGCCTCGTTGGCCTCGGTGCCCGAGTTCGCGAAGAAGACGCGGCCATCCTCACCTAGCAGGGTCAGCAGCCGCTCGGCCAGCTCGACTTCGCGCTCGTGCAGGAAAAGATTGGAGGTGTGGGCTACCTCGGCCACCTGGCGGCTGACCGCCTCGACGATGGCCGGGTGGGCGTGGCCGAGTGAGCTCACCGCGATCCCGGCGATCAGGTCCAGGTACCGGCGGCCGTCGACGTCCCATACCCGGCAGCCTTGCCCTCGCCTGATGGCCAGCGGGGGCACGCCGTAGTTCGGCATGAGGGCCGCCGCGAATCTTTTCTGGAGTGCTTCGGTTTCACTCATCCTTCGCCTCCCGGGGTGACCATGGTGCCGATGCCGGAGTCGGTGAAGATCTCGAGCAGGACGGCGTGGCTGAGCCGGCCGTCCAGGACGTGCGCCTGCGGTACGCCGCCGCGCACGGCGGTCAGGCACGCCTCCATCTTGGGGATCATCCCGGCCGAAAGACCGGGCAGCAGCCGCTCGAGTTCGGCCGCGGTGAGCTCGCTGATCACCTCGGCCGACGACGGCCAGTCCCGGTACAGGCCGGCCACATCGGTGAGCACCACGAGCTTGGCCGCGTCCAGGGCCACCGCGAGCGCGGCCGCGGCGGTGTCCGCGTTCACGTTGTAGACCTCGCCGTCCTGGCCCGCGGCCACGCTGGAGACGACCGGGATCCGGCCGTCGGCCAGCAGCGCCTCGATCGCGCCCGGGTTGGTGGCCACGATCGCGCCGACCAGGCCGATGTCCACCGGCTCGCCGTCGACGATCGCCGTCTTGCGGGTCGCGGTGAACGTGCTCGCGTCCTCCCCCGACATGCCCACCGCGAACGGGCCGTGCCGGTTGATCAGGCCCACGATGTCCTTGTTCACCTTGCCGGACAGGACCATCCGGACGACCTCCATGGTCTCCGGCGTGGTGACCCGGAGCCCGGCGGTGAAGGCGGACTTCACGCCGAGCCGGTCAAGCTGCTCGGTGATCTGCGGGCCGCCGCCGTGCACCACGACCGGGCGCAGCCCGGCGTAGCGCAAGAACACCAGGTCCTGGGCGAAGGCCAGGCGCAGCTCCTCCTCGGCCATCGCGTGCCCGCCGTACTTGATCACCACGGTCCGGCCGTGGAACCTGTTCAGCCAGGGCAGCGCCTCGATCAGCGTGGCCGCCTTGGCGGACGCGTCCTCGATCCGGCCTTCCGTCACCGTCATGTCGAGTGAGCCCTCATGTGGAGTAGGCACTGTTCTCGTGCACGTAGGCAGCGGTCAGGTCGGTGGTCAAGATGGCGGCGGAATGCGGGCCGGCGGACAGGTCCACGGTGATCGTCACGTCCTTCGGCTTCAGGTCTACCTTGGAGCGCTCGTCGCCGGGGGCGCCGTGCCGGCAGACCCAGATCCCGTTGATCGCGACGTTCAGCCGATCGGGTTGGAAGACCGCGTCGGTGGTGCCGACCGCGGCCAGCACCCGGCCCCAGTTGGGGTCCTCGCCGCCGATGGCGCACTTGAGCAGGTTATTCCGCGCCACGGCCCGCCCGGCGGTTACCGCGTCGGCCTCCGAGGCGGCCCCGACCACCTCGATCGTGATCATCTTCTCCGCACCCTCGGCGTCCAGCTGAAGCTGCCTGGCCAGGTCCGCGCACACCTCGGTGAGCGCCAGAATGAACTCGTTCTTCTCGGGCGACACCCCTGCCGCCCCGCTGGCCATCAGCAGCACCGTGTCGTTGGTGGACATGCAGCCGTCGGTGTCCAGCCGGTCGAAGGTCACTGCGGTGGCCGCCCGGAGCGCGGCGTCGAGTTCGGCTGGCGCGAGTTCGGCGTCGGTGGTGAGCACGCACAGCATGGTGGCCAGTCCAGGCGCGAGCATCCCGGCGCCCTTGGCCATTCCGCCGATGGTGTAGCCGGTGCCCCGCCGGAAGGCGATCTTCACCACGGTGTCGGTGGTCCTGATCGCGTCGGCGGCGGCCAGCCCGCCCGCCCGGGACGCGTCGGCGACAGCGGCGTCCACGCCGGCGAGCAGCTTGTCCATCGGCAGCCGCTCGCCGATCAGTCCGGTCGAGCAGACCGCGATCTCCCCGGCCCCGACCTCACCGAGCGCGGCGGCCAGATGCTCGGCGGTGGCGTGCGTGTCCTGGAAGCCGAGCGGCCCGGTGCAGGCGTTGGCCCCACCGGAGTTGAGCACCACGGCCCGGACCCGGCCGCCCTTGACTACCTGTCGGGTCCAGGTCACCGGGGCGGCCTGCACCCGGTTGGTGGTGAACACGGCGGCGGCGGACCACGTGGGCCCGTCGTTCAGGACCACGGCCACGTCCGGCTGGCCGGACTGCTTCAGCCCGGCCGCCACTCCGGCGGCCCGGAAACCAAGCGGGGCGGTGACGCTCAAGGGGATACTCCGTGTGCGGTTAGGCCGGCGGTCTCCGGCAGGCCGAGCATGAGGTTAGCGATCTGGATGGCCTGGCCGGCCGCGCCCTTGACCAGGTTGTCCAGGGCACACACGACGACGGCGCGGCCGGCGTGCGGGTCGGCCGCCGCTTGCAGGTGGGCGGCGTTGGAGCCGAGGGTGGCGCCGGTGACTGGCCACCGGCCCTCGGGCAGCACGTGCACGAAGGGTTCCCCGTGGTAGGCCTCGCGCAGCGCCTCGCGCAGCTGACCAGCCGAGGCAGCCGATCTCGCGGTGCAGGTAGCCAGGATGCCACGGGCCATCGGGGCCAGCGTCGGGGTGAACGAGACAGTCACCGGAGCCTGGGCGGGCAACCCAGCCCGTTCGGGATCAATGTTCTGCTCTATTTCCGGCGTGTGCCGATGCGTGCCCCCGACCTGATACGCGGACATCGACCCCAGGACCTCGGTGGCGAGCAGGTCGGGACGCGGCGAGCGGCCCGCACCGGACGTGCCCGAGGCGGCCACGATCACGATGTCGGCCGGCTCGGCCAGGCCGGCGGCCAGCAGCGGGGCCAACGCCAGGATCGAGGCGGTGGCGTAGCAGCCGGGCGCGGCCACCGTGGTGGACGCCCTGATCGCGTCCCGGACCCCGGGCAGTTCGGGAAGGCCGTAGGTCCACTGGCCGGCGTATGGCGTCTGGTAGTACCCTGCCCACGCATCCGGATCGGCGAGCCGGAAGTCGGCGCCTAGGTCGATGACCTTGAGCTGGGCCGGAAGGCTGGCGGCCAGCTGCGCGGACTCCCCGTGCGGGAGGGCGGTAAAGAGCAGGTCGGCGTCCGCGAGGACGTCCGGGTCGGTGCCGGCGAAGACGGCGCCGTCGAGGGCGGGATGCCCGGTCAGTTGCGGGTGCGCCGCGGTCACCGGCGCGCCGGCGTTGCTGTTCGCGGACAGCGGACCGATCTCAAGGTCGGGATGGCCAGCCAGCAGGCGGAGCAGTTCGCCGCCCGCGTAGCCACTCGCCCCAGCTACCGCAACCCTCGCACCCATATATCCCTCACGTCCGCCGCCGCCTGGAAGAGTATTCATCATAACGCATGAATATGCAAAGTGTCGCGACCATCCGGGAGAGGCGCCGGGCATTAGGGTGAGACGGTGGAGCGGGTTGGGGCGCGGCGGGGCCTCCTCGGCGGACTAGGGACTCTGTGCGGTCTTTGGGTCTGCGCCTGCCTGGTGACCGGGTGCTCGTCCGCGGAGCCAACCTCGGGCGTCGGCGCGACCTGCGGCACTACGCACACCGCGGCCGGGGTGCCGGTCATCATCAAGGTAGCCAAGGGCTCGGTGAACTGCCAGACCGCGATGCAAGTGGAGAACGAGTACGCGGCCAAGATCAAGGCGGGGCAGGTGCCGGGCAACGGCGGTGGCGCGCCGGTCGTGGTGAGCGGCTGGACCTGTCAGGGATACAACACCCCGGAGGTGCTGAGTACGGGGAACGCGTCGCAATGCCACACCGGCAGCGCCGCCATCCTCGCGGTCCTGCCGGTATCGACCCCTACGGCCGGCTGAACCGGTTAAGCCCTTACGAGCTCGCGGCGCGGCGGAACAGGCTCGGCCCGTCCGAGGCTTGCCCGGCGGCCACCGCGCCGTTGATGCCCCGGGACGTGCTGCTGACCGCGCTCAGCCCCCTGGTCGTACTGATCATCTGGACCTGATCCCGGCCGCCGACTTTGGCTCGGTACAGCGCCGCATCCGCCGCCGCCATCAGCTCACTGAGCTCACGCTCGCTGCCGCTGTCCAGTGCCGCCACCCCGATCGACACCGTGACATGCACCCGCTCCCCGCCAGCCGCGCCCGGGGCGATGATGGACAATCCGGCGATATAGGCGCGCACACGCTCAGCGATGCGGAACGCGTCCACCGCCCGCGTCTGCGGTAGCAGCAGCGAGAACTCTTCTCCGCCGAACCGCCCGGCCAGGTCGTACTCGCGCAGCAGGGTGTTCAGCGCGTGCGCGATCTCCTTGATAACCTGGTCGCCGAGCAAGTGACCATAGGTGTCGTTGATCGCCTTGAACCTGTCGATGTCCAGCATGGCCACCGCGAGGGGCGTCTTGGTCCGGACAGCACGGGCGACCTCGGCCGCCGACTCACGCTCCCAGGTCGCGGAGTTCAGCAGCCCGGTCTTGGAATCGACTCGCGAGTCTTTGACCAGTCGGGCATGACGCAGCGACCGCTGCAGTAGCGAGACGAAGGGAAATGCGAAGGCCACCGCGATTATGCTGTTGGCCAGGCAGAACGTGACGAGAACGGCCACGCAGAGCTCGGTCACGTCGTTGTGGATCGGTTCCCGGGCGAACTGAGCCTCGCGAAGCTTCACGCTCCGATCCGAACCCTTGATCGCGGTCAGGACCAGGCCCTGGTTGACGGCCCACATCACGACCGCGCAGACCGCGACGAACGCCATCCAGGCCATGGCATGGCCGCCCGGGTTCGAGGCCGCTCCCGGCGCCAGGCGGATGAGGGCGTGGAAGACGAGCGCGGCAGCGATATAGCTCAGCCCGATGGCGGCCGCGCTGAACGCCCGCCGGTGCACAGGAACCCGACGGATCCGCCACTGGGTCAAAGTGAAGCGGATAATGGGAAGAACTGGCGCATAGGCCAGCGGCAGCAACATCGCGACGGGCAGTTCCCAGATCGCGTGCACGTCCTTGACAAACCCGGTGTTCTCACCGACTCGCCTGGTCAGCTCGACGGTGGCCGTGCTGCATACGACCAACGCGGCGAACAGCTCAAGATCATGGGCACGGATGGATACCCTGCTCGCCGCGGCCGCGAGGACGACGGCGTCGGCCAGCACGACGGTACAGACGAAAGCTCTCAGCCAGCGCGGAAGCTCCCAGATCGGCCAGGACCCAATCGCCCCAATTCGCCCCATTCCCCCAATACACCTGATGCCCATGCTCCGCCTCCGCAGCCGGCGAATCGCATCCACGGCATCTCCTTGGCAGACAAGCACCCTGAACCTGGTTGGGGATGAGGACGTATCACCTAGTGTCCTAGATTGCCGCGACGAAGACTGCTGAACGTCAAAATTCTGCTACTCAACGAGGTTTTCTTCTAAGGTGTGCTGCACTCTGCTCCTTGTTGATTACCCTGCGTGGCTGTATGAAGACGGAACGGTCCCAGATCCCGGACATTTCGGAAAATGCAGGTGCGTCTTTCCTATCATCGGCCTGTTGACGCGGGCTAACTCCCGAGCAGCCCCCAGATGGGCTCACCCAATCACCTAGCGAGAGGAGCGCGGACATGCGTACTGGCAGCTGGTCCTAACCCCGTGACCACCCGCACCCCGAACAGCACCGCAGAAAGGAACGCCACCATGCGTACTGGCAGCTGGTCCTGACCCGCACCCCAACAGCCACCTCAGAAGGAAAGGAACGCCACCATGCGCACCGGCAGCTGGCCCTGACTACACCCATCCGGCTTTCGGATGATCACAAGTTCTGAGCGCGGCGGAATGCGCTCGGCACGTCAGAGCGGTCGCTGTTACCACTGCTGTCGCTGCCGCGACCCCCGCCGCTGATTGCGCTCAGGCCCCTGGTCGTGCTGATCATCTGCACCTGGTCCCGGCCGCCAGACTTTGCCCGGTACAGGGCGGCGTCCGCTGCCGCCATCAGTTCGGCGTACTCCCGCTTGCTGCCGCTATCCAG
>JBKQQQ010000581.1:0-4006 GCA_052144275.1 Streptosporangiaceae bacterium | reverse complement strand
CCGGAGCGCGGAACCTGAGCGTGTAGGCCAGGGACTTGCGCTGCTCGCCGACCTGGGCTCCGGTGTACACGTCGAACAGTCGCACGTCCTCGAGCAGGTCCTGCGGCGCGCCCGCCACGAGCGCCGCCTCCACCTCGGCAGCGGGCACGGCCGCGTCCACTATCAGGGCCACGTCCTGGGTGGCCAGCGGGTAGGCGGACAGTCGCGGAGCCTGCACCGGGCCGACGGATTCCGCCGCGGTGAACACCACCGACAGGTCAAGCTCCATGGCACAGGTCCGCTCCGGCAGCCCGAACGCCTGGATCACTCGCGGATGCAGTTCGCCGGCATGCCCGGCCAGCCACTCGCGCGGGCCGTCGGAGTCCGTGACCTGGGCGTAGATAGCCGCGCAGCGCCCCGGATGCCAGGGCGCATGCTTGTCGGCACGGACGTCGAGCCGGACCCGGCACATCCGGCCGACCGCGCGGGCCGCCTCGATGGCGTCCGCCCAGGACGCCGCGCGCCCCTTGCCCCACCAGCCGTCAAGCACACGCTCGCCAGCCAGCACCGCGCCGACCCGCAGCGGCTGGTCGGGCAATGCCGCCTCCAGAGAGGCGAGTTCGGCTACCGAGGGCCCGCGGTCCACCGGGAGGATCGGCGCCGAGTGCGCCGCCCCCGGCCGGGGCCGGAAGACCAGGCCGATCTCGAACAGCGCCGTGTCGGCGAACCCCCGGCCCACGTTCCTGGCCAGAACCCGGAACAGGCCCGGCAGCAGGGTCGTGCGCAGCAGCGGCTCGTCTTCGCTGAGCGGGTTCGCCACCTCTACCGCGTGGCGGCGCATGTCCTCAGGCGGCAGCCCGAGCAGGTCCGCGTCGGCGCGCGACCCGAACGGCCACGACAGCACCTCCACGTACCCGGCCTCACCCAGCGTCCGGCCTACCGAACGGCGCAGCCGCTGGCGCGGCGTGAGCCCGCGGCCGGCTAGCGCGCGGGGCATCCGGGCCGGGACGTTCTCGTAGCCTTCCAGCCGGATGACCTCCTCGGCCAGGTCGGCAGGGTCGGTGAGGTCGGGCCGCCAGGTCGGCGGGGTCACCTCGAGCACGGGCACGAGGCCGTTTACCGCAGCTGCACCCTCCGGTTCCTCCGCTCGCCAGGGAGCGATGGTCAGGGCGGCCTTACGGGTCGCCAGAACGGAGCAACCCACCTCACGCAGCCGCCGGATCACCGTGTCCCGGCCGTAGACCACCCCGGCCACCCGGTCCGGGTAGTCCGCGGCCATGGAGATCACCACCGGCGGCACCTCGACTGACGCGTGCGTGCAGCCCGGCACCACCTGGGCGCCGCCCAGGCCGGACAGCAGGGCCACCGCCTTGGCGGTGGCGCGCAGCGGAAGCTCGCGGTCTACCCCGCGCTCGAACCGGTAGGACGCCTCGCTGTGCAGCTTGTGCCGCCGGCTCATCTTGGCAATTCCCTCGGCGGAGAAATGCGCCGCCTCGATCACCAGGTCGGTGGAGGTCTCGTCGATCTCTGTGGACAGGCCGCCCATGGTGCCGGCCAGAGAGATCGGCCCGGAGGCGTCGGTGATCAGGATGTCGTCGGCGTCCAGGGTCCGGACCACGTGATCCAGCGTCTCGAGCTTCTCCCCCGGCTGTGCCCGCCGGACCACGATCCCGCCCGTCAGCTTGGACCGGTCGAACGCGTGCAGCGGCTGCCCGAGCTCAAGCATCAGGTAGTTGGTCACGTCCACCGCGAGCGACACGCTGCGGACGCCGGACCGGGCCAGCCGCACCCGCATCCACAGCGGGGTGAGCGCCGACGGGGAGAAGCCGCGCACCTCGCGCAGCACGAACCGGTCGCAGCCGGTCGGGTCGTCGATGCGGGCCGGGTAGAGGTCAGGGCCCACGTAGTCAAGCGTGCCGCCGAGCAGGGTCGCATCCGGCAGCGCGGTCTCGGCCGGATCGCGGAACGGCACGCCGAACGCGCTGGCGAGCTCGCGCGCGATGCCGCGCACCGACACGGCGTAGCCGCGGTCGGGCGTCACCGCGATCTCGAACACCTCGTCGCGCAGTTTCGCGTAAGACACGAAATCCGCGCCCAGCGGCGCGTCGGGGGGGAGCACCAGGATGCCGGAGTGGTCGTCGCCGATAGCCAGCTCGCTGGCCGAGCAGATCATCCCCTCGGAGATGTGACCGTAGGTCTTGCGCGCGCCGATCTCGAAACTGCCGGGCAGCACCGCCCCGGGCAGCGCGAGCGCGACCCGGTCGCCGACGGCGAAGTTGACCGCGCCGCAGATCACGCCGGACGCCTCGTCGGGCGGCCCGGCCAGCTGACTGTCGGAGACGGCGACCCGGCAGTACCTGATCGGCTTCTTCAGGCCGGGCAGCTCCTCGATGAGGAGCACCTGCGCGACCACCACGCCGCGGATGTCGTGCCCGACCGACTCCAGCGACTCGACCTCGAGTCCGGCCGCGGTCAGCCGCCGCGAGACCTCGGTGGCGTCGACCGGCTCTGGCAGCGGCGCGTACTCACGCAGCCAGGAAAGCGGCACCCTCATGTCAGATCTCCATCCCGAACGCCCGGCTGAACCGCACGTCGCCCTCTACCGCGTCCCTGATCTCGGTCAGCCCGTGCGCGATCACCAGGCTGCGCTCGATGCCCAGCCCGAACGCGAACCCGCTGTACCGGTCGGGGTCGATACCGCAGGCCACCAGTACCCGGGGGTTCACCATGCCGCAGCCCGCGATCTCGATCCAGCCCTGCGACCGGCAAACCCGGCACGGGTCGCCGCCCGGCTTGGCCGAGGCGCCGCGGCAGATGTGGCATTCCATCGACACGTCGCCCGACGGCTCGGTGAAGGGGAAGTAGTCGGGCCGGAACCGGGTGCGCAGGCCCACGCCGAACATCGCGTCCACGAACGACTGGATCGCGCCGCGCAGGTCGGCCATTGTCAGCCCCTCGTCGACGGCGAGGCCCTCGATCTGGTGGAACACCGGGCTGTGGGTGGCGTCGAGCGGGTCCTGCCGGTAACACCGGCCCGGGCTGACCACGTAGAGCGGCAGCGGGCGGGTGAGCATGGACCTGATCTGCACCGGCGAGGTGTGCGTCCGCAGCACCAGGCCCGATTTAGCCCCGTCTTTCCCCTCAATGAAGATCGTGTCCTGCATCTCCCGGGCCGGGTGGTCGGGCGGGATATTCAGCGCGTCGAAGTTGTACCACTCCGCCTCGACCTCGGGCCCCTCGGCGACCTCGTAGCCCATCGCGACGAACACGTCGGACAGCCGGTCGGCAAGGGTGGTGACGGGATGGCGCGCGCCGGACGGGACCTGGTCCCAGGGCAACGTGACGTCGACCGCCTCGGTCACCAGCACCTGCCGGTCTCGTTCGGCCTCCAGCTGGACCTGACGTTCGCGCAGCGCTTCGCGGAGTCGGCCGCGGGCCGAGCCGACCCGCCGGCCTGCTTCGGCGCGGGCCTCGGGCGGCAGGGCGCCGATCTCCGCGCTGGCCAGGGAAAGCGGCGCGCGGTCGCCCTCGTGCGCGATCCGCGCCGCCTTCAGCTCGTCGAGGGTCCCGGCGGCGGCGACGGCGGCGAGAGCCTCGTCGAGGACGCGTGCCACCTCGTCAGGCGCCAGCGCGGCCACCGCCTTGGGGTCGTAACTCTTGTTCGGTGCCGACATGGGTCCTGCTTCCTGCGGGCCGTACCTTAGCTAGGGTTCCGGCGGACTTTCTTTCTGCCGAACGGGCCTGGGTGGCAGCGTCGCGTCAACCTCGACGCGCCAGTGGGGTAGCGTCGGCCCTGCCTAGCGTCCCCGCCTGTCCGGGCCGGAGCCGATCGCTGTGCTGGATAGCCCGAAGGGAGATTACCGTACCGAGTCTTAACGCGTTGCCCCGAGGGTGTCGCCCTTAGACGGTAGGTGTCCCCGCGGGCACGATAAATCGGAACTCGGCGCCGCCGCCGGGCGCGCGGCGCACGCCGATCGTGCCGCCGTGTGCCTCGACGAGACCCTTGACGATGTACAGGCCCAGACCG
>JBKQQQ010000580.1:0-3370 GCA_052144275.1 Streptosporangiaceae bacterium | reverse complement strand
CAAGCAGTGGCTGGGCGCAGCCGCCACACCCGCCAACTGTGGCACCATCCGCAATAACTGTTGGCCACGCCCCGGTCCAGCGACGCCAGGGTTTCCCTGGCAAAGCCCAGGAACGCCGAACCGGCCGTGGTGAGCACCACGCCGCGGCTGGTCCGCTCGAGCAGCAAGACGCCGACCGCGTCTTCCAGCTGCCGGACCTGCGCGGACAGGACCTGCTGGGCCACGTGGACGCGCTGGGCGGCGGCGGTGAAGCTCGCCTCTTCGGCGACCGCGACGAAATAACGAAGGTGCCGCATCTCAATGTTCATCGAGGGCTCAATCCTAACCATCGCGCCAACCCGCGCCGCGGGGACAAACTAAGTCCAGGGAGGCTTAACCAGCAATGACCGAAGAGACACTGAAACGGGGGCGGCTCGCCCAGGTGATCGCGTCCCGGGGCGGCCTGGCCCCGCCCGAGGCCCCGTTCGTGATCGAGCACCGCGAGGCCCTGATCTACATGCTCTGCGAGGCCGCCGAACTCGAGCACGGCATCATGTGCCAGTACCTGTACGCGGCCTTCAGCCTGAAGCAATCAGAAACAGAGGGCCTGACCGCCGAGGAAGCAACGGCGGTCAAAAAATGGCGCAAGCAGATCTCCCACGTGGCCACCCAGGAGATGCTGCACCTGTCGCTGGTGCAGAACCTGCTGTCCGCCATCGGCGCGGCCCCGCACCTGTCCCGGCCGAACTTCCCGCAGCCCGCCAGCCACTACCCGGCCGGCGTGCACCTGGCGCTGCTTCCGTTCGGCGACGAGGCGCTGCGCCATTTCATGTTCCTCGAGCGCCCCGAGGGCATGGACATCGAGGACGCTGAGGGCATGGCCGCGTTCGAGAAGGCCGCGCCCGCGTCTACGCCATCCATGCAGCACGGCGACATCGTCCCGCGCGGCCAGGACTTCGCCACCGTGGGGCACCTGTACCGGTCCATCGAGGCCGGGATCGCGCGCCTGGCAGAGAAATACGGCGAACGGTGGCTGTTCATCGGCCCGCCGCGGGCGCAGGCCACCCAGCCGTATTTCGGCTGGCCTGAGCTGGTCGCGGTTACCGACGTGGCTTCGGCGCAGCGGGCCATCGACGAGATCCTGGAGCAGGGCGAGGGCCCGCGCGGGTACTGGAAAGACGCGCACTTCGGCCAGTTTGTCGAGATCCTCGACGAGTACACGCAGCTCTGCGAGGCCAACCCGGCCTTCGACCCGGTTCGCCCGGTGGTCACGCTCAACGTCCGCCCGGCCGAACGCCAGACGGACATCCCGCTGGTCAGCGACCCGGTGACCCGGCGGGTGATGGACCTGTTCAACGTCTCTTACGAGATCTTGCTGCTGATGCTGCAGCGGTTCTTCGCGCACACCGAGGAGACTGATCCGCAGCTTAAGGCGCTCGCCGACGCGACCATCGCGCTGATGTTCGGTGCCATCAAGCCGCTCGGCGACCTGGTCACGAGGCTCCCGGCCGGCCCGGAGTACCCGGGCCGGACGGCCGGGCCCAGTTTCGAGCTGTTCTACGAATCCGACTACGTGCTGCCGCACCGCCAGGCGGCCTGGATCCTGCTCACCGAGCGCATCCGCCAGG
This sequence comes from Streptosporangiaceae bacterium, assembly GCA_052144275.1. Lineage (GTDB taxonomy): Bacteria > Actinomycetota > Actinomycetes > Streptosporangiales > Streptosporangiaceae > Palsa-504. Next base: position 1,763 of record JBKQQQ010000580.1, on the reverse strand, counting down.
CCGCCGACTTCTGCGAGCCCGGCGCCCCCTGCGGCCCCACGGTGACCGACGGCCTAGCGGAGGTCCGGTCCAGCCTGGCCGGGATCGCCGACGCCCTGCTCATCTCCGGCGCCGCCCACCTGCCGGCCGGCTACGCTCCGGAAACCCCCGCTCCGCCCGAGGACCTCGGCACCCTGCTGGCCCGCGCCGAAGATTTGTACCGAACGGCCCAGGCTGTCACGCCCCCCGGCACCCCCGCGCCCACCGGCCTGGCCGCCCTGCTGGCCTCGACGTATCAGGCCGTGCGCGCCAACCAGGGCGACGCCCGCACGGTAGCCCGCCTCGTCAACAGCGTCCTGCGCCCCCTGGCCACCACCCTGCCCCCTCCCGCCTCCCTGCCCCCTCCCGCCTCCCAGCCCACCTCCGCCTCCTCCCAGCCCACCTCCGCCTCCTCTCTGTCCCCCTCCGCCTCTCCCTCCCCGCCAGTCACATCAGCCCCACCCGCACCGGATGAGTCCGTGCCTTTCCTGCGGGACCTGGCCATCACCGCCACCACCCTGCGCGCCCGCCTCGGCGGCACCGCCCCGCCCGGGCTGCTCGAGGCGGTCGCAGCCCTGCAAGACCTGGCCGTCCGCCAGGTACCTGCGGGGGAGCGGGTCGGCCTGATCGCCGAACTCGGCCAGCTCCAGCGCGCCCTGCCGCCCGCCATCATGACCGCGAAGGACGGCCCCTACCTGGTCACCAACGTCCCGGCCCTGCGCACGCCGCTCGGCCAGACGCTGACCCTGCCGCCCCAGCTAGCCCCCCCTCCCCAACTAGCACTGTGCCGGTGCGGCGGCTCGGCGGCCAAGCCGTTCTGCGACGGGACGCATGCCAGCAGCGGGTTCACCGACGCCAAGGACCCGAACCGGGTGCCCGACCAGCGCGACACCTACCCGGGGCAGCAGGTCACGATCTTCGACAACCGGGGCATCTGCCAGCACTCCGGCCTGTGCACCGACCGGCTGCCCACGGTGTTCCGCACCGACGCCGAGCCCTTCGTGGCGCCGAGCGGCGGCCGGATGGATGAGATCGTCCGGGCCGTGCGCGACTGCCCGTCGGGGGCGCTGAGCCTGGCCTTCGACGGTGAGGAGGCGCGTGACCTGGCCGACTGGCATGGTCAGCGGGAGGCCGCGATCGAGGTGACCCAGGACGGCCCGTACCGGGTGACCGGCGGGATCGGCCTGACCGACGCGACGGGCGCGGACGTGCCCCGGGCCGCGGGCTCGTCCCGGGAGCACTATGCGCTGTGCCGGTGCGGCCACTCGCAGAACAAGCCGTTCTGCAGCGGCATGCACTGGTACGTGGAGTTCCGCGACCCGGCCCGCGGCACGGAGCCGACCCTGTACGAGTGGGTCGGCGGCCTGCCCGCGCTGACCCGGCTGACCCGGCTGCTGTACGAGAAACTCGTGCCGGCCGACGACCTGCTCGCGCCGCTGTTCGCCACCATGGCGCCCGGGTACCCGCAGCAGGAGGCGGCCGTGCTGGCCGAAGCCTTCGGCGGACCCGCGGCCCCGCCGGACACCAACGGACACGCGCCGCAGACATTTCCGGGCACCGAAGCGCAGCGGGCCCGCTGGGTCGCGCTGGCCACCCGGGCCGCGGACGAGGCCGGCCTGCCCGCCGACCCCGAGTTCCGTTCGGCCCTCACGTCCTACCTCGAATGGAGTTCCCGGGCCGGCGGCGCACCTCCGCCCCCGTGGGACTGGGGCCCGCCCGGCCCGCCTGCCCCTACGCAGGCCAGC
>JBKQQQ010000579.1:0-11364 GCA_052144275.1 Streptosporangiaceae bacterium | reverse complement strand
CCTGCTGACCAGGCTCAAGGGCTAGCCCTCGCGCCTGGGCCGGTAGCTGGAGATGATCTTCCCGACGGCCACCACGAGGAACAACTGCCCGATCAACGCCTCGAGCACCGCGAGGGTCTGCCCCGGATTGGCCGCCGGCACCAGGTCCCCGTACCCGACGGTCGTCATCGTGACGAAGCTGAAGAACAGGTCCTGGCTGAGCGAGCCGCGGCCCGCCGTACCGTAAAACGGCACGCTTCCCAAATCTCCCGCCGCCTTGTAGGCGAACGCGAAGAACATCCCGATCAGCAGGTACGCGCTGATGGCCCCGAGCAGGGTTTCCGTGTCAATGTCCCGCCGCAGCATCAGATGGCGCACGATGGAGAACGGCGCGATGAGGTAAAGCAGGCAGCAGATGGCGAACACCCCGCCCCGCTCGGTGCCTGTACCGTGCGCGAAGAAGCTCACCACGGCGGCGACGGCGGCAAGGCACAGCACGATGTAGGCGACAAGCCGGACCGCGGGGCGAGCCTGCGCGGTCCGGAGCGTGAACCAGACCGTGGCCAGTTGAACGGTGAGCACGATCGAACCCGCCCACGTCTCGGTCACCGAGACGGACACGATGTAGGTCACCATGACCAGCAACAACACGAACCCGTAGCTATCCGCAGTGACAAAAGAGCGCCCGAGGCGACGCCACGGCCGGGAGCGGGGTGCGGCCATGGTCATTTCGGGGGCACCGCGCCGGGCGCCGGCGACGTTTGCCCGGAGGCGGAGGCAGGTGCGGAATGGAAACCGAGGCCGCTGGGAAGTTTGGTGAAAACCGCGTTCTGGAGTACGTCGACGAGTTTGAGGAAGCCGTAGGCGATGGCCGCGATCGGCACCCCGAGGATGGCCGCGAGCACCAGCAACGCCAGGTAGCGCCGGGTTCGCAGGAGGGCCAGGGGATCGGCTGGTTTCGTGCCCGCAGGCGTTGTCATCTGCCCTCCCTGGCGAAGTCGGAGCTATCTGCCCAGCAGGAATTCTCGTCACCGGACGGGGGCGGGTCATCACCTATGCCGGGTGGGTTCTCCGGCCGGCCGCGCTATACCCGGGCTGGTTCACCCCATTAGGGTGATGTCCCCGGTCACCGGCCACGATGGACTGCTGGTATCTCCCGCGAGGGCAGTCCGCCCGCGCGTCCGCTACCACCCGGGAGGCTCCGTGGCTTCCGACACATCCGTCCTCGACACGATCGTCGATCTGACCGCCGTTTCGGTTGATCACAGCTCTCTGCCGACGCGCGATTTCATGCTCGTGAGGCTGGCCGCCCTGATCGCGGTGGACGCGCCACCCGCCTCCTACCTCGCTAACGCCGACGCCACCGAGAAAAGCGGGATAACCGCCGACGACATCCAGGAAGTGATGATCGCGATCGCCCCGGTCGTGGGCACCGCCCGGGTGGTCTCGGCGGCCGGGAAGATCCTGCGGGCCATGGGTCTGGCCATCGCCGTGGGTGACGCCGAACTGGCGGGCGAGGGCGACATGCTGTAGCGGTCGCCAGCCCAGGGACGGGACGATCCGAACGAGAGGTAACCGGGATGGCCGTGAAAGAAGCCGAGAAAGAAGCCGTAACCAAAGTCACGCATCTGAGTCTGGAGGAACGCCGGGCTAAGGGCGGGCTAGCCAGTGACCGGACGCCGCCCTCCAGCCACTCAGGGTGGCATCCGGCCCCGGACCGTCCCGATCCCGTCGCCCTGCTCGAGGAGCAGGATCTCACCCGGGAGCCGGATCTGGTGCCGGTGCGGCACGGCCGGATGATGGTCTCGCCGTTCACCTTCTACCGGGGCGGCGCCAGGATCATGGCGGCGGACCTGAAGGACACGCCGGTGGCCGGCCTGGATGCCCAGCTGTGCGGCGACGCCCACCTGTCGAACTTCGGCCTGTTCGCCTCCCCGGAACGGCGCCTGATGTTCGACCTGAACGACTTCGACGAGACCCTGCCGGGGCCGTTCGAGTACGACGTGAAGCGGATGGCGGCGAGTTTCACGATCGCGGCCCGCAACAACGGGTTCTCCAAGGCCGACGCGCGCGCGGTGACGCAGGCGTCGGTGACGGCCTACCGGGAGGCCATGGCCGATTTCGCCCAGCGGCCGACGATGGACGTCTGGTACGCCCACCTGGACGAGGACGAGCTGATGGGCGCGATCCGCAGCACGGTGGCCGAGACGGAGAAAGAAGCCAAGGCGGCGACGAAGGGCAAAAAGAAGGACGAGGAGCAGGCGAAGCTGGCCAAGCGAGCCGAGAAGCGGGCGGGGAAGATCGCCACGAAGGCGCACACCCGGGACAGCCTGCAGGCCCTGTCCAAGCTGTGCGAAGTGGCCGACGGGCAGTACCGGATCGTCAGCCAGCCGCCGGTCATCGTTCCGGCCCGCGACCTGGCCGCGACCTACGGCTTGTCCCCGGACGAGGTCCTGCCGGTGATCCACGACCAGTTCCGCAGGTACCGGGCCACCCTCCAAGCCGACCGGCGCCACCTGCTCGAGCAGTTCGAGATCGTGGACGCGGCGCGCAAGGTCGTCGGCGTCGGCAGCGTCGGGACCCGCGCGTTCATCGTCCTGCTGCAAGGGCGCGACGCGCAGGACCCGCTCTTCCTGCAGATCAAGGAGGCGACCGCCTCGGTGCTCGAGGCCTACCTGCCCAAGAGCCGCTACCAGCAGCACGGGGCGCGGGTGGTGCACGGACAGCGGATGATGCAGGCCGCCAGCGACATCTACCTGGGCTGGACCAAGGGGCTTGACGTAAACCGCCACTTCTACTGGCGCCAGCTGCGCGACATGAAGGGCTCGATCGAGGTCGAGATGATGGCGCCGGTCGGGCTCACCTTCTACGCACGCACCTGCGGGTGGACCCTGGCCCGCGCCCACGCCCGTTCGGGCGATCCGGTCGCTCTCGCCGCCTACCTGGGCGCCAGCGACGCGTTCGACAAGTCGATCACCGACTTCTCGCAGCGCTACGCCGACCAGAACGAGCAGGACTACGAGGCCTTCGTCAAGGCGGTCCGGTCCGGACGCCTGCAAGCGGTCGAGGGCGTCTGAGAGCGCAGCAGCCGTGACGGCCGCGCCGTCCGGGAGCTCGGTCACCGAAGGACACCGAACCCTGGAAGTGCGCTGGCTCCTGCCCGGCCAGCTCGATGCCGCGGTAGCCGGATGGTTCGGGCGATTCCCCGCCGAGACGGAGTCACGGGAGGACAGCTACCTCGTCAACCCGGTTTTGTGCGGGCTGTCGGTGAAGATCCGCGCGGGCCGGTCCTTCGAGATGAAGATGTACCACGGCACCGCGGGCATGCTGGATGTGCCGGGACGCGCCCACGGCCGTATCCAGTCCTGGCAGAAGTGGTCGTTTCCGGTCGGCCCGCTCGGCCAGGACAGCGACGCCCCGTCCGGCTGGACGAGGATACGCAAGAGACGGCGGCTCAGCCGGTTCCGGCTCGCCAGCGAGGGGATCGCCGCGGGCGTCCCGAGGCGGGCCGGCGAGCCAGGGTGCACGGTGGAACTCACCGAGGTCCGCGTGCGTGACGAAACCTGGTGGTCCCTGGCGTTCGAGGCGGCCGGTCCGGCCGATCTGCTCCTCGGTGCGCTCGAGGGCACCGCCGCGCTGATCTTCGCCCAGGCTTTGCCCGGCGGCGCGGAACTCGGCCCGGGTGACTGCCGGTCCTACGCGGAGTGGCTGTCCTGCACCACCTGCCGCAGGTGAGGCGGGCACGCCGCCTGGGCTGAGTGATTCGTTACCGGCCGCGGGGACGACGCGGCATGCCGGGACCTCGATTCACGATTGACACTCCTAAGTGACGGTTGCATACTTTTGATAGTAGCTCTCAAAAAGATGCAACTGCCGAAAGGATGTGAATGTCATGACGGAGAACCCGGCCCGCAAGTGGTGGGCGCTGGTCGCGATCGCCGCGAGTGTGCTCGTCGTCGGGCTCGACCTGACGGTGCTTAACCTGGCGCTGCCCACGATCGCGACCGACCTGCACGCCTCGGCCAGCGACCTGCAGTGGATCTCGGACGCGTACAGCCTGGTGCTGGCCGCCGCCATGCTGCCCGCGGGCCTGCTCGGCGACCGGTTCGGGCGCAAGAAGGTGCTTCTCGTCGCGCTCGTCTTGTTCGGGGTCAGCTCGGCCGCGTGCGCGTACGCGACCAGCACGGGCGAGCTGATCGCCGCCCGGGCGGTGCTCGGCCTCGGCGCCGCGGCCATCTTCCCGCTGTCGCTAGCCGTGATTCCGGTGCTATTCGCGCCGGAGGAGCGGCAGAAGGCGATCGCGCTGATGGCGTCGGCGACCTTCATCAGCTTCCCGATCGGCCCGATCGTCGGCGGCTACCTGCTCGACCACTTCTGGTGGGGCTCGGTCTTCCTGATCAACGTGCCCGTGGTCGCGCTCGCCCTGATCGCGGTCGCGATCCTGCTGCCCGAGTCGCGCAGCGCGCAGCGGCCAGGCGTGGACGTCCTGGGCGTGATCTTGTCCAGCGCGGGGCTGGCCGGGCTGACCTACGGGTTCATCAAGGCCGGCCAGGATGGCTGGACGGACGCCCAGGCGCTGGGCACCATCGCCGCCGGGGTCATGCTGCTCGCCGTCTTCGTGGCCTGGGAGCGCTGGCTGACCGTGCGCAGCGCGCCCGGCGACGCAGCAGGCCGCCGCGGGGGCGCGGCCATCGGCGTCCGTCCGCTGATCGAACTCCGGTTGTTCCGGTCGGCCGGCTTCACCTGGGGCACGGTGCTGTCGACGCTGGTCTCGTTCGCGATGTTCGGCATCTTCTTCGCGATGCCGCAGTACTTCCAGGAGGTCCGCGGCGTGAACGCGATGGGCAGCGGGCTGCGGCTGCTGCCGATGATCGGCGGCATGGTCATCGGCATGATCGGCGGCACCCGGCTGGCCTCGCCGCGCAAGGCCGCCGACGGGATGGTGCTCGCGCCGCTGGCCAATGCGAAGGCGCTGGTCACGGTGGGTTTCGCGATCATGGCCATGACGCTCGGGTTCGGCGCCACGACCACGGTCGACAGCGGCACCGGGTTCACGGCCGCGTGGTTCGCCGCCTTCGGGCTCGGTCTCGGGCTGGCGATGCCGCAAACGATGAACGCGGCGCTATCCGCCCTGTCCGCCGAGCGCAGCGGCTCGGGCTCGGCCCTGATCTCGGCGATGCGCCAGGTCGGCGCCACCATCGGGGTCGCCGTCCTCGGCACCGTGCTCGCCTCGGTGTACCGCCGCCACCTGGTCGTGACCGGCCTCCCCGCGGCGGCCGCCGCGGCCGCCAAGAGCGGCGTGGTGGCGGGCGTGGCGGTCGCGCACGCGCTGGGCTCGGCGGCGCTACTCGACTCGGCGCGGTACGCGTTCGTGCAAGGCCTGGACGCGATGCTCTGGGTCTGCGGCGGAATAGCGCTGGCCAGCGCCATCCTCGCGCTCCTGTTCCTGCCGCGCCGGGCTGAGGGGCTTCCCGGGGCTGCTGAGGGCGCGGGTCCGACCCCGGTTGCTACCGGTGAAAGCGGCCCGGACCGGGCAGAATTGGAAGTGTGACAGGAATGCCCGGCGCGAGCCAGGCCCGGCAGGGCGGCCCGCCGGGGCGGAAGGAAGCGTGACAGCGATGCTCAGCACGGGCCAGGACCAGCCAGGCGGCTTGCGCGAGCGGAAGAAGGCCAGGACGCGTGCTTCGATCAGGGAGCACGCGCTCCGGCTGTTCCGCGAGCAGACCTACCAGGGCACCACCGTGGAGCAGATCGCGGCGGCGGCCGAGGTATCACCGAGCACGTTCTTCCGGTACTTCCCCACCAAGGAAGACATCGTCCTGCGGGACGACATGGACACCCGGATGATCGAGGCGCTCGAGCGGCAGCCGACCAGCCTCGGCCCGCTCAGCGCGGTCCGCGCGGCCATCCGGGAGATGTTCACCTCCTACACCCAGGCCGACCTCGACCTGCTCGGAGAGACCACCGCCCTCACCATGACCGTGCCCGAGATACGGGCACGGGCCATGAACGAGTTCGCCCGCTCGATCTCGGCGATCGCCGAGGCCCTGGCGAAGCGGGCCGGCCGGCCAGCGGATGACCTGGCCGTCCGCACCACGGCCGGCGCGATCATCGGCGTCGTCATGTCGATCACGATGCCGTGGGAGGACTGGTCCAACGACCGGCGGACCATCGAGGACATGTTCGAGCGCATCGACCAGGCCCTAGCCCTGTTGGAAGCCGGGCTCCCGCTGTAAACCGCGGCCAGCCATTATCGTGGCCAGCTGGTGCCGTCGAATTGGGCCGCCGACGCCGCCACCGGGTCCAGCGGCGCCTCGATGTGGGTCACGTTCAGCACCGCGGCGGGCGTTATGGGGCGGAGCCGCCGGTGGCGAGGCGCATGAGGTCGGTGTCGAGGTCGATGGCGGTCTCGGTGCCGCCGGCGCTGCCGTACTCGTGCTGGTAGTTCTGCCAGGACTCGTCCTTGATCTTGCGGGCGAAGCCGCTTTCCATCAGGAGCACGAGCTCGAGCGCGGCCCGGTCGATGCGCGTGGCCAGGGCCGGGTCGCCCCAGTCCTCCGGGGCGGCGAACAGGGAGGTCGGCACCGTCATGGTGCGCAGGTAGGCGAACATCGGGCGCATCGAGGAGTCCGCGACCAGGGCGTGCCGGGCGGTGCCGGCCGTCGCGGCGATCACCACCGGCTTGGCGATGAGCAGGTCGTTGTCCAGCACGCCGAAGAACGAGGTGAACAGGCCGCTGGGGCCGGCCTGGTAGACCGGGGCGGCGGCGATGATGCCGTCCGCCTCGCCGAGGACCGTGATCGCCCGCCGCAGCTTCGGCGTGATCAGCTGGGAGACCAGCGCGGCGGAGATGTCGGCGGCGATCTCACGCAGGTCGACGACGCTGACCGTCACCGTGTGCCCGTGCCGGGCGGCCAGGCCGACGGCGCGCTCGGCCGTGCGGTCGGCCAGCAGCCGCGTCGACGAGGGGTCGCTGGTGCCGGCGCTGACCACGACGAGCCTGAATCGTTCGGCACTGTTGGGGGCGTTCAAGGGATTCCGACCTCGCTTGTGTCGGTGGTGGCCATGGGTGCGGCGGCTAGTTTCCGGCAGATGGTTTCCAGCTGCGCCAGTTCGGCGGCGGTCAGCCCGGCGGTCATGGCGCGGGCCACGCCGCGGGCGTGCCGGCGCCCGATCCGGCGCTGCACGACCCGGCCGGCGTCGGTGAGCGACAGCCGCACGCCGCGCCCGTCGGCGGGGTCGGCGCAGCGCTCGACTAGGCCGCGCTCGACCAGCCGGTCCACCAGACGGGACAGAGCCGGCTGGCTGAGCAGGACGTGCCGGTTCAGGTCGCCCAGGCGCAGGGGGCCTGGGTCCTTGGACAGCGTGTACATCACGTCATACTCCCGCATGGACACGTCGTCCCAGATGTCCTCGGCCGCGAACTGCTTCATCAGGACGGCATGCGCGGTCAGCAGCGCCTCCCAGGTGTCGTTGGCCAGCTGCCCGCGGGCCGTGCTCGCCGGTCCAGGCATCACAGGTCCGGGTAATCGGCCTGGTACTGGGCGTCGGTGTCCTGGTAGGGGGACGCGCCGGTCACGTTGTCGCCGCGGTTCGCGTTCGGCCGCGGCTGGCGCGGGGCCTGATCGCCGTACGTGGCCCGGACCAGGCTGGCGTGGGTGGGCGCCTCCGGGGTCTGCGGGTCCTGCCGGGCCGCGATTTCCTTGCGGAGCACCGGCACGACCTCCTCGCCGAGCAGGTCGATCTGGTCGAGCACGGTCTTGAGCGGCAAGCCGGCGTGGTCCACCAGGAAAAGCTGGCGCTGGTAGTCGCCGAAGTGCTCGCGGAAGGTCAGGGTCTTGTCGATGACCTCCTGCGGGCTACCCACGGACAGCGGCGTGAGCTCGGCGAAATCCTCCATGCTCGACCCGTGCCCGTAGACTGGCGCCTCGTTGAAGTAGGGGCGGAACTCCTGCTTGGCATCCTGGGAGTTCCTGGCGATGTAGGCCTGGCCGCCCAGGCCGACGATCGCCTGCCTCTCGGTGCCGTGGCCGTAGTGGGCGTAGCGCTGCCGGTAGAACCGGATCAGGCGCATGTAGTGCTCCTTCGGCCAGAAGATGTTGTTGGCGAAGAAGCCGTCCCCGTAGTACGCGGCCTGCTCGGCGATCTCCGGCGTGCGGATCGAGCCGTGCCACACGAACGGCGGCACGTCGTCCAGCGGCCGCGGGATCGACGTGAAGCCCTGCAGCGGGGTCCGGAACTTGCCCTGCCAGTCCACGACGTCCTCGCGCCACAGCCGGTGCAGCAGGTTGTAGTTCTCCAAGGCCAGCGGCAGGCCCTGCCGGATGTCCTGGCCGAACCACGGATAGACCGGGGCCGTGTTGCCGCGCCCGAGCATCAGGTCCATCCGGCCCTTGCTCAGGTGCTGCAGCATCGCATACTCCTCCGCGATGCGCACCGGGTCGTTGGTCGTGATCAGCGTGGTCGCCGTGCTCACCACCAGCCTCTTGGTGGTGGCCGCGATGAACGCCAGCAGCGTGGTCGGCGAGGAGGAGAAGAACGGCGGGTTATGGTGCTCGCCGATCGCGAACACGTCCATCCCGGCCTCTTCGGTCTTCTGCGCGATCTGCACGATCGCGTCGATCCGTTCGGCCTCGCTGGGCGTGTCTCCCGAGACCGGGTCGCGGGTGATGTCGCTGACCGAGAAGATCCCGAACTGCATGTCATGCCTTTCCTGTGCCGCGGGGTTGCAGACTGAGATATATGTGTTTGCATGTATCTCAGCGTCGCGGGGGGCTGGGATATTCCGGCCCTGGCCGTGACGGCCGGTGCCGTGTCGCGCCTCCGCCCGACGGCCCGGCTTGCCTCTTCCATGTGCCCCGCCAGCCTCACGCGCGACGCCACCCACGCCCCCGGGTCCCGGGCCGACCCCGCCGCACCCGGGCAAACAGCATCGATGTGGCATCGATGTCGTTACGCCGGGCTCGCGGCAGGCGCTCAAGGGCAGGCAGCGGTCTGCGATGATGCGCGCTGTGCTCACCGTGATCCCGCCGCGGCTGGCGATCCCGGGCACTACATCCGGCGCCAGCGCCAGCGCCAGCGCCAGCCGTGAGGCCGGACGTGCCAACGGGCGGGCTCAGGATGGAATCGGTAGAGTCTGGCACCTGAGCCGATACGTAAACTGGTCAAATACGGACAATGGGGTGGGAGTTTTGGGCCTAGCGCTCATCGATCAGGACGGAGTCGTGGCTGATTTCGAGCGAGGGGTTCTCGACGCTTTCCGCGCCGCGCATCCCGGTGCTCCGTTCATCGAACTCGCCGACCGGCGGGTTTTCTATGCCCGCGAGCAGTACGCCGAGCAGTTCGGGTCGGACTGGGGCAGGGCGATCAACGCGATCACCCGCCACGCGGATTTCTACCGGAACCTGCCCGTGATCGCGGGCGCCCCAGAAGCTCTCAGAGAGATGCGCGAGGCCGGTCATGAGGTGTTCTTGTGCACCTCGCCGCTGACCAGCTCGCGCTGGTGCGTCCCCGAAAAGCTCGCCTGGGTGGAGAACCATCTTGGCGCATCATGGCTGGACCGGATCATCATCGCCAAGGACAAGACCCTGGTGGGAGACCGGCTCCGGCAGTGCATCCTGGTCGATGACCGGCCCGTGATCCGGGGCCTGGCGGACCCGCCACCGTGGACGCACGTGCTCTTTGACGCCCCCTACAACCGGAACCAAGCGGAGCAGAGACCGCGGTTGTCCTGCTGGTCCGATTGGCGTTCGGCGCTCAGGCCATATCTCGACGGACATTAGCAGAAGATCACCATGGTCCGGACGAGCGCGATAGCGGGCCTGACCCGAACCATCGGACGGTATTCTCCGGGATCTGGTTCGGCTCATGGCCGTGGTCCATTCAGGTCAGTTGACGTGCGCCGGCCACTGCTTTATGGCGGAGGCCGACGATTTCCTGCTGTCGGCCAGGTAGCGCACCCGGCATCGGCTTCCGCAGCCTGCGAGCAGCCTGTAACGGACCCCGGCCAGCATGAGCGATGGGCCGACTTGGCGCCTGCCGCACCGAACCGAGTGATCTGTGTGCGGGTCATACGTATGGCCCGACGTCCGGATCTGCCGATGACAGTGCTTGCGGAATATAATGCGGAATTGACCCAGCACAGGCTCATAATTCAGATCAAGCGTCGACTATGTTTCGGGGCCGAGCGCTCAAGCTCACTGATAGCCTCATGTTCAGTACTCGGGATGTCTGACTGCAGTTTATGCAGGCTCTCTCCAAAAGCACTTTAAGTCTTTAGTGCTGAACGAGATTATTTTAAGCGACCTTGTTGTTAGATTTCGGCCAACAGTTTTGAGAGTTCAGCAGACAGAATTTTCTCCAATTCCATAATCGAACCGTAGAAAAGGCACCTTTGTCCCTGGAGATCAAACTTCAGGTCCGTCTTACGATTACATATCAATATACACGGCACGTTCACCCCCCACGCATACCCTACTTCCAGGTAGACATTTGGATTCGCCTCGCTCAAGTCAGCCACCACAACCGCCGATGAAGCGATTCGCTCTCTCATGCGAATAATAATGTCGCCAGTGAAGGCTACCTGATCGATTCTTTCGCACAGGAGCCCGGCGGCTCGGACTGGGCGAGTGATTCCATAATAAAACACGTCTTCGAATGAATCAGCGAAAGGCATTGCAACGAAGGCATGCGGCCTTGATGCCGAATCGTAACCAACTGAGGCGATTCGCTGTATCCTGTTAGCATCGGGTCCTGTAGGCTTCCTGCCCGGATCATCTGACCCGAGGAGTCCCACCAACAGGCCGCGCATTCGATTAGCACGAGCCGGACTCTGTTCGACGATGCTAACTGTTCCAAGGCTCTCTGGATACTTGCCCGAGTCAAGAGCCTGGACAATTCCCGCGACTTCTGATTCAAATGCCTCTGTCTCATCAAGACCAAAGCCGAGTCCGTGCAGAGTCATTGATATCTCCCGCACAACCGGCGAAATCCCCGCCGCGGCGGCGAGTGCACGTCGCGAGAAATCACGTATCGATCGGTAGCTGAAAGAACCGATCGGCTCAACGCCTAGGAAAAGCAGGTTGCGGGGTGCCAGACCCAATGGCTTCTTAACAAGAAGACTATCACCTATTATCGGAAGAGTTTTCGCATCGATGCCAGCGATATGGACCGCTCTTTCGTCGGCCCCATAGGACCGCTGTGCATGCTTAAGCACCAGAAGATCCGAAGAATACCTGAGCGCATCAGCCTGCAGGACCTTCAATTCCACGCCACGGTAGCCCACCATATGTCTTTCCCTAAGTGCCTGCCCTAAGAATTTACGATAGCGGAGTCTGCAGCAACGTTCCCGACCTGGTACGGCTGGATGGCCCATCACATCGTAGT
>JBKQQQ010000578.1:0-4100 GCA_052144275.1 Streptosporangiaceae bacterium | reverse complement strand
GTCAAGGCCTCGGGCAAGCCGGTAGAGGTCCGAGACTTTGCCGTTCGGTGTTTCGAAGGCGGCAAGGTGGTGGAAATCTTGACGATACAGGATCAGTTTGGCCTTCTAAAGCAGATCGGATATTTCCCCGATGAGGCCTATGCGACCCGCCGGTGGCCGCGGGCCGCGGGCGGCGGAGCGTAGCAGGTGGCCCGCACCCTGCGGAGGAGGAGCGTGGCCCGGTACTGACCTCGTACGTCTTGTCGTCATGTCGACTCAGCGGGTAGGGTAGCGGCACCTATGGACGCTGCCGCGGTAATCAATGAACCGCCGTCTTTTTCGTCGAGGCTGGGAGAATCCTGTGAGTTCGGCTCAGCGAAACGAGAAGCCGCTGCACGTGCATGACGGTTAACCGGGTAATGCGCCGCCCGCCGGGTGCGGCCCGCTAACCAGGCTTGTTCCCGGGGTCTTAAGGCAAGCGGCCCTGGCAATGCGGACGCCAGGCAAGCGTGTGAGCTCGTTTCGGCCATGACAGGAATGACGGCAAACGATTTCATATCGTAGCGGAGTGCGGCCCGGGCTCGCGCTCCGATACCTGCTATAGGTGTGCGGTCGCGCACCGTTGGTGACTTCTTCCGCCGCCCGCCACTTCACCGGGAAGGCGGCGGCCAACGTTCGGCGAACGCCATGCAATGTAAATCGGGGGCTGCTGCGACCTTATCGGGCGATGATCGTCTACGCTTATGCACTATTCAACGAGTGGAACGGAGTACACGTGGCTCAGAAGATACAAACCCTGTTCATCGATGACATCGATGGTAGTGAGGCAGAGGGTACGGTCCGCTTTGCACTGGATGGTGCCGAGTACGAGATCGACCTGAACGCGAAGCACGCCGAGGCGCTTCGCAAGGCGCTGTCGCGATACGTCGAGGCTGCGCGCCGGAGCAGTGGCAGTGCCCGGCGGCCCGCGCGGAGCGGGCGCCGGGCGGCAGCCAGCGGGCTGAACACCACCGAGGTCCGTGAATGGGCCAAGGCGCAGGGCATCGAAGTCAAGGACCGCGGCCGCGTGCCGGCCGAATTGGTCGTCAGGTTCCGGGCGGCAACGGGAAACTAGTGCCGCAGCGCGGTTCGCCGTGGCTGCTTCTAATCGGATGAGAGGCCCATGTGCGCAGTGGCACTAAACCGGGGGGGTCTCTCCGCAAGTTTGCTTGCTCGTGACTTCGGCACCACGATTTTTCCAGAGTGGCCGTCCCCTTCCGCGAGCGCAATGCCAGGGAAGGGCACCGAAACTCCGGGGCCTGGGTCGTAGTTTCCAGGCGTAACGAACAGAAGGCGGGTCCCCTCGGACCCGCCTTCCGCCTTTCCGGGCCAGCCGCCGGGACACCGAGCCGGGCCCCGGGAGGCTGGTCACCGGCTCATCCGGCCGGAACCGCGGGCGTGGCCCGCCTGACGATGGCCGTGGTGTCCGTGCCAGCCGGGAGGGTGCCGAAGGCGCGGCCCCAGGCGAGAAAGCCCCCGCCGTCGTCGGCCAGGCGGGATGCGGCGAACGCGTCAGCCACGGCGGGGTCACCGTACCGGACGAGCAACGCCCCCTGGAGGGCGAGCGCCATGGCCTCGGCGAGATGGCGGGCGCGCGCTTCGGCCGGGTCGCCGAGTTCTTTGCGCAGCCGGACGACGGCGTGGTCCAGGCGGCTGTCCGCGCCGGCCGCCTGATCGAGTTCGGCGAAGAACGCCTCGGCCGACTCGGGCTGCCTGGTCAGTGCGCGCAGCGCGTCGAGCGCCGCGACGTTGCCCGACCCCTCCCAGATCGACGCCAGCGGAGCCTCCCGGTACAGGCGCGGCATCCCCGATTCCTCCACGTAGCCGTTGCCGCCCAGGCATTCGAGGGCCTCGGCGGCGTGCGCGGGGGCGCGCTTGCACACCCAGTACTTCGTCGCCGCCAGCGCCAGGCGGCGGAATGCGGCCTCTTGCTCATCGCCGCGGACCGCGCGGTCGGTCGCGCCGGCCAGCCGGAACGCCGCCATCGTGGTCGCCTCCGACTCGATCGCGAGGTCAGCCAGCACGCTGGTCATCAGCGGCTGCTCGGCCAGCTTCTTGCCGAAGGCCGTCCGGTGGGCGGCGTGGTGCGCCGCCATCGTCACCCCGGCTCGCATCCCGGTCGCGGTGCCCAGCACACAGTCGAGCCTGGTCATGTTCACCATCTCGACGATGGTGCGGACGCCACGGCCCTCTTCGCCGATCAGCCAGGCCTCGGCCTCGTCGTATTCGACCTCGGCCGACGCGTTGGACCTGTTGCCGAGCTTGTCCTTCAGGCGCTGCAGGCGCATGCCGTTGACAGTGCCGTCCGGCCGGACCCGGGGGAGCAGGAAGCAGGACAGCCCGCCAGGCGCCTGGGCGAGCACCATGAACAAGTCGCCCATCGGCGCCGAAGTGAACCACTTGTGCCCGGTCAGCAGGTAGCGTGTGCTGCCGACCGGAACCGCGCGAGTGGTATTCGCCCGGACGTCCGAGCCACCCTGCTTCTCGGTCATCGACATGCCCGCGAGCAGGCCCCGCTTGGTCTCCGGCGGCCGCAGGCCGAAGTCGTACTCACGGGCCGCGAGCAGTGGTTCGAAGCGCTCGGCGAGAGCGGGCGCGTGCCGGAGCGCGGGCACGATGGCGTAGGTCATCGAGACCGGGCAGCCGTGTCCGGCCTCGACCGCGCTCCAGACGTAGAAGCCCGCCGCCCGCGCCACGTGCGCTCCGGGACGGGTGTCCCGCCACGGCGCGGCGTGCAGGCCGTGCCGCACCGCCACCGTCATCAGCTCGTGCCAGGCTGGGTGGAACTCCACCTCGTCGACGCGGTGGCCGAAGCGGTCGTGCGTACGCAGCTTCGGCGGGTTCTCGTTGGCCTGACGGCCGTGCTCCTGGGCCCGCGCCGAGCCGGCCAGGCGGCCGAGTTCACGGACGGCGTCCTCGGCCCAGCCGGCGCCCTCACGCCGCAGCGCGCTCAGCATCGCCGGGTCATCGGCGACGTCGTACCCGGTCAGCGCGGGCGGCTGGTTGAACACTTCATGTGTCGGCGGCATCGGCGGTCCCTGGCTCGGGGTCTTCCTGGCCTCTTTTGGTCCAGCCGCGGCGGCCGGCCGGCGAGGTCCGCGGCGTCCTGGCCTTTCGCAATTGAAACATGCTCCTGTGGACGCGCATGACCTACCGCTGATAGACCAGATCACAGTGGGTGCTGGCGCAGGTCGGCCGTGAGCTTCGTGGCAAGGAGGGTGGCGGGTGACTGCTTACCTGATCCGGCGGCTCGGGACGTCACTGGTGATCCTGGCCGGCATCTCGGTTTTCATCTTCATCCTGTTGCACGCCGTCTTCCCTTCGCCCGCCATCGTGGTCCTCGGTCCCCGTGCCTCGCCTCCGGCGATCGCGGCCTGGAACGCCCAGAACGGCTTCGACGAACCGGTCATCGTGCAGTACCTGCGTTACATGAACGGCCTGTTCCACGGCAACCTCGGGTACTCCTACAAGCTGAACCAGAGTGTGGCGGCACTATTCCAGGAGCGGTGGGCGCGCAGCTTGTACTTGTCCGGCATGGCCCTGGCGCTCGCGGTACTGATCGCGATCCCGCTCGGGATCTACCAGGCGGTCAAGCGGAACAGCTTCGGCGACCAGGCGGTCACCAGCGTGGCCTTCACCGCCTACGCCATGCCGGACTACCTGCTCTACCTGATCGCGATCCAGATCTTCGCGCTGAGCTTCCATGTCTTCGGCTTCGAGGCCAGCCAGTCCAACTCGCTGCTCGCGGTGATCGGTGACTGGCACGACATGACGCTGCCGATCGCCTGCCTGACCCTGCTCATACTGGCCGGCTACTCCAGGTACATGCGGTCCTCGGCGCTGGAGACCCTGGCCCAGGATTACATCAAGACGGCCCGGGCCAAGGGCCTGCCGGAGCGCCTCGTGCTGTTCCGGCACCTGGTCCGCAACGCCTGCCTGCCGATGATCACGCTGGTGGGGTTGTCGATCCCGGCGCTGCTCGCGGGCAATCTCATCGCCGAGTTCGTCTTCAACTATGACGGCCTGGGCCTGCTGTTCTTCAACAGCCTCGGGAACGAGGACTATCCGGTGCTGATCGCGTA
>JBKQQQ010000577.1:0-5171 GCA_052144275.1 Streptosporangiaceae bacterium | reverse complement strand
AGGCCCTGAATGACTGCCTGAGGGCCTCGGCGTGGCTACTCTTGGCAGGGTGAGTTCCGTGAAGGCGCTGTATGGCAGGTTCCGGGATCTGATCCACGAAGCAGCCCGGTTCGGCGTGGTCGGGCTGGCCGGCCTGATCGTGACAGACAGCGGCGCTAACGTGCTCCAGTACGAAGCCGGAATGGACCGTTTCAGCGCGTCCGCGGTCGCGATCATCGCGGCAACGGCGATCAGCTTCGTGGCCAGCCGCTACTGGACGTTCCGGCACCGTGAACATAGCGGCACGGGCCGGGAGACGGTCCTGTTCTTCGTGGTGAACGGGATCGGCGTGGCCATCACTGAAGGGTGCGTCGGGCTTGCCTCTGCGCTCGGGCTGACCGGTGCCTTCTCGTACAACATTGCCCTGAACGGCGGCATCGCCCTGGCGACTGTGTTCCGCTACTGGTCATACAAGAGATGGGTCTGGCCGGCCGCGGCGGCCGCATCCGGCCGGGTGAGCCGGCGGCCGGCGCGGCTGTCGGCTCATGGAGGGCTGAGCCGGCTCCCGGTCCGGGAGCTGGCCAAGTTCGGCGTTGTCGGCACGTTCACGTTCCTCGTCACGGGCAGCGGCTCCTTCCTGCTGCACGTCTGGGCGGGCGCCGGGCCGCTGACATCTAGTGCCGTCGCGATCGCCACGGCCATGGCCATCTCGTATGCGGGTAACCGCTGCTGGACGTTCCGGCACCGTCAGCACATCGCAATCCGCAGGGAGAGCGTCCGGTACGTCACGCTCCAGGGCGCCGGGCTGGCGGTTCAGCTCTCCTGCGTCGCGCTCACCGTCTTCGTGCTGGGCCAGCACGGCAATCTCTCTTACGAAGCTGCCCTGGTCATCGGCACAGGAATGAGTGCTGCCATCCGGTTCTGGTCCTGCCGGGAGTGGGTGTGGCCGGAGCGACGTCCGGTGCCTGCCGCAGCACGGCCGGTCCCGAGCTGAGTTCGTTACGACCCGGGGCTCCCTCCGATTGCTCGCGCTGAGCATGAGGCCCGGACCCTGCCCTCGGCTGACAAGAAGTGCTACACGCCGGCATAGTTCCCGGTTCTGTCGTGTCCTAGGCTCGCGTCATGCCGAGTTCCCTGCCGCGCAGTACGCCAGCGGATCAGCGGGTCGATCCGGCCGCGATCCTCAGCTTCCTGGACGCGGTGGATGAGCGTCCTGGTGTCGAGATGCACAGCCTGATGGTGGTGAGGCACGGGCGGGTGGTGGCTGAGGGGTGGTGGGCGCCGTACAGCGCCGGGCGGCCGCAGTTGCTGTACTCGCTCAGCAAGAGCTTCACCTCCACAGCGGCGGCATTCGCGCAGGCCGAGTGCCTGCTCGACCTGGACGATATGGTTATCTCGCACTTCGCCGAGTTCGCCGCGGACATCACCGACCCGCGCAGCCGGTCGGTGAAAGTCCGGCACGTCGCCTCGATGGCCACCGGTCATACCCGGGACATGCTGGGTGAGGCGATCATGCGTGACCGGGCAGAGCCGGTCCGCGGGTTCCTGCTGATCCCGCCCGACCGCGACCCCGGCACGGTCTTCGCCTACAGCCAGCCCTGCACGTACGCGCTGGCCAGCATCATCCAGCGCAACGCGGGGATGCCCCTCACTCAGTACCTGCGGCCCCGGTTGTTCGACCCGCTCGGTATCGGGCATGTCGGCTGGCATACCTTCCCGCCCGGGCGAGAGCAAGGCTTCAGCGGCCTGCACGCCCGCACCGAGGACATCGCCAAGCTCGGGCTGCTGTACCTGCAGCGGGGCCGGTGGGAGGGAGCCCAGCTCATCCCCGAGAAATGGGTGGCCGAGGCGACGTCGAAGCAGATCAGCAACCCGGGCGAGCCCAGCCCTGACTGGCGGCAGGGCTACGGCTTCCAGTTCTGGATGTCCCGGCACGGATACCGCGGCGACGGGGCCTTCGGGCAGTTCTGCGTGATCTTGCCCGAACAGGAGACGGTGATCGTCACCACCGCCTGCACGATCGACATGCAGGCCGTGCTCGACGCCATGTGGACCCGCCTGCTGCCCGGCCTCGGCACGGTCTCACCCGGCACCGGGTCGGCGCAAGACCAGCTCAGTGCCCGGCTCGCCGGCCTTGGGCTGCCCGCCAGCCCCGGCGCACCGGCACCCGCCGACTGGGGCCCGTGGACCAGCGGGCCGTTCACCATCGCCGCCAGCACCGCAGGCACCCAGGTTCAGCCTGCCCTGACCTCCGTCGAGGTGGCACCGCAGGTCGGCGGCTGGCAGATCAGCCTCATCGAGCCTGCCAACGCGCTGACATTGCCCGTCGGCACCGGGGCCTGGACCGTGTCTGACCACGCCGACCGCAACGGCGAAACCATCCCGGTGGCCGCCTCCGGCGGCTGGCTCGACGGCCACACCCTGCGAGCCGAGGTCATCTTCCTGGAAACTCCGCACCGGATGGACATCACCTGCTCCCTGCCCGGCCGCGCCGCCGAGGCCGTGTGGCGCCATCCACCGCTCACCCCCAGCAAGCTCCAGCACCTGCACTGCCCCGGTTAGGCACGGCACGTGCGATGCCGGCCCATCACGTTCCCGCGTCCAGCATGAGCCTGCGGTGAAGCGCCGGCGGGGACCGGCCTGGCTGCACCCGGGCTGGTCGTGGACGGTGGGACAGGCCTGGGTGATCACCGCGCTGTCGGCCTCGGTCACCCTCATCGTCGGTGCCGTCCTCGGTGCGCTGCCCGCCCTGCTCGCCGGAAGCTGGCACGACCCCCAGACCAGGGACCAGACGTGGGTCCTCATCGGGTTCACCGTCGTCAGCCTGGCCGCCGCGGCGACCGCCATCGTGCTTTACCGCAAGCGCCGCTGGGTGCTCCACCAGAACGGAACGGCCTACGTCGTCCGGGAATTGGCCGGCGACTGGGACCGGCAGGACGAGAAGGCCTTCCTGGACTCGGCAGGCCGATACTTCGCCCGCGTCATCAAGGTGCCAGGTCCCGGCCAGCTCGGCCGGTCCTGGGACTGGCCGCTGGGTGACGGTGCGCAACACTGGGACAGAAAAGCCTACGAACTGGTCCGCTCTTTCCAGGCACTGCGGTCTGCTGACGACCCTGAAACACCCAACGGGATCCTCATGTGGGCCTCGTGGGCGGTCGCTGTCGCTTTCGGCCTGCGGGTCACCGCCGCCGACCGTGACCTGGTGCTAGACGTATGGCAGCGTCCAAGCCACGGCCGGGCCGGTGACGTCGAAGCCGTCATAGGCTCTCAGCGTCCGCACCGGTTCGGGTACACCGATCCGGTTCCGCTGGCCGAACTCCTGCCAGAGTGCGCGCCCCGCGAATTCACTTGGCCGGCGAAGCTGACGACCACATGGCGAGGGCCGGATGCGCATCCGGAGGCACGAGTCGGTGTCAGCGTGCTGCTGCTCCGGCTGGGGCACCAGGGATGGGGGCCACTACCCGACGTTCATGACAAGCCCGAACCGGCTCACACGGTTCATCTGGAGGTCGACGACGCCGTCGGCGTTACCCCGAACAGGCCTTCCTACGTGACCATCCACGAACTGAGGTGCCTGCCCCCGTCCGGCGGCCAGTTCCCGTGGCAGGCCATGCCGTCGCTCGTCGCCGCCTCGGCAGGCTGGATCGAACGCAAATCCGCCGAGCTGGCAGACCACACCGTGCTGCTTGGCGCCACCATGCTGCCTGAAACAGCCCTGGGCCTGGGGATCACCGTCGGCCATGTTCGCCGCACCCGGTGGCCGGAGAACATATGGCCCCTCGTCTACCGGAAAGGTTCGGATGCCCTGGTCGTGCCGCGCCTCAACCTGGGGACCGCCGCGCTTCGCGACCCGGAGGGGGGCTGAGAGGGCATGCCTGCCATCGTGGAGATGCGGCTGCGTCGGCTGACGTGGGCCGGGCTCCTGGCCCTGGAGGCGCGGCGGCTTTTGACATATGCGCGGAGGGTCGGGTAGGCGATGGTGGTGCCGTGCTCGTCGACGAGGCGGCGCAGGTAGGAGTCGGCGGTCTCGCCGCGTCATAACATTGCCGGGTGGAAACAGGGGCAGAGCGGCTGGAAGCGGAGGCAGCGTCGGCCGACCGGCTGCGGCGTGCCTCCTCGTTCGGCGCGGCTGCCGCGCAATACGTGCAGCACCGCCCTGGCTACGCCGAAGCGGCAATCCGCTGGTGCCTGGCACCGGTCAGCGACGTACAGCCGGTGCGGGTGGTGGACCTGGGCGCGGGGACCGGCATCCTGACCGGCGCCCTCGCCCAGCTCGGTGCCGATGTCGTCGCGGTCGAGCCGGACCAGGCAATGCTCGCCGAGCTGCGCCGCCAGCTGCCCGGAGTGCGAGCCGTGGAAGGCAGCGCCGAGGCAATCCCGCTGCCGGACCAGAGCGTGGACGCGGTGCTATGCGGGCAGGCGATGCACTGGTTCGACATGGACCGGGCGCTGCCGGAGATCGCCAGGGTGCTGACGCCTGGCGGCGTGTTCGCCGGGCTGTGGAACGTGGATGACGACCGGGTCGGCTGGGTCGCCGGGCTCGCCGCGATCAGCATGAGCGGGGCAACGTTGTCACGCTGGCGGGCAACCCCGGAAGCGGATACCGAGCAAGGCGCGCTGCGCGCAGGCAGCAGCTGGTTTGCCCCAGTGGAGGAGCGCGAGTTCGGCAATGGGCAGCTGCGGAGCGCCGACTCGCTGGTCGCCGCCATTGCCACCCACTCGCGGATGCTGGTGGCGGACGATCCGGAGCGCGCCAGGACGCTCGCCACGATCCGCGATTTCCTGCACCGCCAGCCAGAGACCTCGGCCGGCGAGTTCACCCTGCCGCTGGTAACCGTCGCGCTGCGTGCCGTGCGCCGGCCTTATCCCCCGCGGAGCGCGTGAGATCTGGCTCATATCAGCGACGTGGTGCGGTTGCCGCGGCCAGGATGGTGACGATGTCGTCCACGGAATCAAGCTTGCCGGCCGCAACGTCCATGATGAGTTCGTAGGCTGCGTCGTTGGTCAGTGTGAGACGGCGGCCGTTGATCCCGTAGAAGGCGATGATGGCGGCGAGAGCGAGTCTCTTGTTGCCATCAACCAGAGCGTGGTTCCTGGCCAGCGAGTGAAGCAGGGCCGCGGCCTTGGCATCCAGGCCCGGGTAGGCATCCGATCCGAAAGCGGTGGCCTGCGGGCGGGCAAGGGCGGATTCC
>JBKQQQ010000576.1:0-12807 GCA_052144275.1 Streptosporangiaceae bacterium | reverse complement strand
CGGTGAAGCGGGTCAGGTCGCGGCCGTGCACGACGCGCCCGGGCATCGGGTCCCCGGCCGCCCGCCTGGTGAGTGCGTCCACCGGGAGCGGGGCGGGGCTCGCCGCCAGCACCAGGTTGCCGAACCTCCGGCCGCGCAGCACCGCGGCATCCGCGATCAGGCAGGCGTGCGGGAAGGCCGTCCGCGCCGTCGCGACCTGCGCCCGGGCGTGGGCAAGCGGTGCGCCGTCGGCCACGTTGGCCGCGATAACGCCGGTGCCGCGCAGCACGCGCCGGGCCGCCGCCCAGAACTCCGCCGAGGTCAGGCGGGCGGGCGTGCGCCCGCCCGCGAACACGTCCGCGATCACCACGTCGAAACGGGCCGTCCCCAGCCGCTCCAGCTCCGCCCGGGCGTCGCCGACACGCACCCGCACCTTGGCGTCCAGCGGCAGCCGGAGCCTGATGAGGTCCACCAGCGCGGCGTCCACCTCGACGGCCAGCTGCGGCGAGCCCGGCCGGGTCGCCGCCACGTAGCGGGCCAGCGTGAGCGCCCCGGCCCCCAGGTGCAGCACGCGCAGCGGCTGTCCCGCCGGTGCCGCCGCGTCGATCACGTGCCCGATCCGCCTGACGTACTCGAAGTCCAGGTAGCCGGGGTCCTCCAGGTCCACGTGCGACTGCGGGATCCCGTCGATCAGCAGCATCCACGCCGCCCGCCGGTCGGCGTCCCGCAGCAGCTCGGCCTGACCCCGAAGAGCCGGTTCCCTCCGTCGCGCCATACCGGCCATTATCGGCGGTTATCCGAACGGGGCCGGCGGGAGCCCGGCGTCAAGCGGGTGGCGGCTCGATGAAACCGGCCCGGGTGTGCAAGGCTGTGTGGGTACTTCTATGCCGCAGGAGGTCCGCATGGCCGTCGAGCAATCCGGAGCCGAGGCGACGCCCGCCCCCGAGGCCGCCGAGGAGGAGGCTGGCCCGCACGCGGAAGCCGCCAAGCCCGACATTGACGAGATGAAGCGCAAGTTCCGCGAGGCGCTCGAGCGCAAGCGCGGCAACCACGCCAGCGCCGAGGGCGCGGACCACACCGGCAAGGTGCACGGTTCGCACGGCCCTGCCGCCAGCCGCCGTTCCTTCCGCCGCAAGAGCGGAGGCTAGCCCTCAGGGACGGCGCGGAACCAGGTGTGGTCGTCGGTGAGGTAGCGGTCCAGACGCAGCCCCGCGGCCGCGAGCACGGCAGCAAGTTCGGTGTTGCCGAGGCGCCTGGCTGTGAAGGTCTGCGTCCAGACCTGATCGCCGTCCACGTACTCCACCGTGGCCGAGACCAGGTTGGGTGCCGGGCGTGACACGTCCCGCATCCGGAAGATGATCCCGTCCCTGACGTTCTCGGCATCCGCGGCGGTCGTGAACCACCCGGGCGCGTGCTGCTGGATGATCACGCCGCCGTCGTCGCTGACATGGCGCCGGCAGGCGGCCAGGAACGCGGTCCTGGCCGCGATGTCATCGGTGTTGATCAGATACGACGCCAGCAGGACCACGTCGAAGCGGCGACCGAGCGCTAGGTCCTCGATCCGCGCGCACACCGTCTCGGCGTCACGGACATGCGCCAGCATCTCCGGCGACTCGTCGACGGCGACGACCGGGTGGCCGAGCGCGACCAGCGGATGGGTGATCCGCCCGGTCCCGCAGCCCAGTTCCAGAACGGAGGCCCCGGGCCTGGCCGCGTCGTGCACGATCTCGGGCTCGCCCAGGGCGGTCATCCGCGCGTAGAAGTCAACGGCGCAGCCGTCCGGCGTGATCACTCCGGGTCCCGTTCCCGCTGGCGGTGATGGATCGGTCATGCCCCCATTCTGCTCTTCGCGGTGCGGCTGGCCGCGGAGGGAACGCCGGCAATGCTCGCGCTCGATACCGGCAATGCTCGCGCTCGAGACCCGCAAATCCACGGCCGACTTCTTTGTCGGCATATTTGAAATATGTCCAGATTTGTCCCGGACATAATTGTCCACATGGATTATCGTCAGAACCGATGATGGAGCCGTCGGTGCGCGCAGCGCAAGTGCGTGAAGGAAATTTCCCGCCTGAAATCCCGGATGGGATTTCATCCATGGCGTTAGTGCGGTATCGTACTGGTTGTCAGGGACGGCGTGGGGTACTCCGGTCACGTTCTGGTGCTCAAAATGAGACACATCCGGTTTCTCCGCGAACTTCCCAAACGCTAACCGCCTGCTTCACGAGGAGGCGAGCTTCTCGTGCCTCTTGGTCCCACCGTCCGTCGGCGCAGGCTTGGTGCCGAGCTCCGGCGTCTGCGCGAAGCGCATACGCTCAAGCTTGAGGAAGTATCCGAGAAACTCGGCCTGGCCCCGTCGACACTCTCCCGCATCGAGACCGGCAAGGCGCCGACCAAGTCGGCCTATCTGACCGCCATGCTCGAGATGTACGAGGTCGAAGACCCGGACGCGCGCAAGGTGCTCGTCGACATGGCTCGCGAGGGTCACCGTAAGGGCTGGTGGTCGATCTACGACGACGTCCTGCCCAGCGGTTTCGACATTTACGTGGGCCTGGAGACGGAGGCTTCCGGGCTGCGCAGCTATGAGTCGGACGTGATCCACGGCCTGCTGCAGTCCGCCGACTACGCCCTGACGGTGCTGCGCGAACTGCGGCCCAAGGACAGCGAGGAGCAGATCCACCGGATGGTGGACCTGCGCATGCAGCGGCAGCGGCTGCTCGACCAGGATCCGGCGCTTGACGTCTGGATCATCCTCGACGAGGGTGCGATCAGGCGCAATATCGGCGGTGCCGCGATCATGCGGCGCCAGCTCGAGCACCTGATCCAGGCCAGCCGCTGGCCCAACGTGACCTTGCAGGTCCTGGCTTTCGAGTGCGGTGCGCACGCCGGGCTGATCGGGCCGTTCGCCATCCTTGAGTTTCCCGAGCGCACCGATTCTGACGTCGCCTATACCGAATCCCTGGGCGGCATGATCTACCTGGAAAAAGACCGCGAAGTCCGGGCTTGCGCCGAGACGTTCGATCGGATGCGCGCGGCGGCGCTTTCCCCGGCCGCATCGGTCGAGCTGATCCAGCGGGTGGCGCGCGAGCTCGCCTGATCACGAAGTAAAACAGAAAAACCGCAAAACACTGGAAGGAGAGGCGGATGGACACCGATCTCACAGGTCTGCGCTGGTTCAAGAGCAGCGCAAGCAGCGCAGCTGGCTGCGTGGAAATAGCGCACCTCCCGGAGGGGGGAGTGGCGGTTCGTGATTCAAAGGAGCGCGGCAAGACGCCCCACATCTTCAGCCGGCACGAGTGGGAATGCTTCCTGATCGGTGCGAAGAACGGGGAATTCGACCTCCCGGTCAGCTAAGCCTCTCGTCTCCTGAGGGCTGGCGGAGACGACGCGCGGGGGCGGCACCCCACTTCGGCCCGCCCGTTTGGGGGAGGAGCGGAGAGCGGTGGACGCAGTCCACGCCCTCCGCATGCCTACCCCGGGGCAGTGCCCCCCTTAGTCGAAATGCCCCTAATCGAAATCGCCGTCTGCGGCCCCGCCGAGGAAGGCGGCCCATTCGGCGGGCGTAAACACCAGGGCTGGCCCGGCGGGGTGCCGGGAGTTGCGGACTGCGACCTGGCCGTCGGGCAGGTGCGCGATCTCGACGCAGTTGCCGCCCTGCGGGCCGCTCCTGCGACTTTTACGCCACGTCACCTCGGGCAGTTCGCAGGCGGGCATTCCGTTACGGATGCTCATGGACTGGTCCTCCAGCTGATTGATGATCGTGGTGAGGATCTCAGGTGTCTCGCTGGGTTCGGCGCTGACGATGCTGAGCCGCTCCATGGCCAGCAGGTAACGGTCGACGTCAGATTTCTTATCGAAGTACAGAGCGCTGGTGAGGTGCTCCAGGTAGGCGACATCGGGCAGGTCCGCCTCGCTGAACCGCAGGATGCTGAACCCGCTCGGCGCGGCGTGGCCCCCCATGCCGAGCGGAGTGATCTGCAGCGTGAGGTTCTGCCTGCTGCTGAGGCTGAGCAGGTAGCGAAGCTGGTCGCGGAGGATCTCCTTGCTCCCGATCGGCCGCCGCAGCGCGGTTTCCTCGACGATGGCCCACAGCTTGAGCCGTCCCTCGGTGAACCGCCGCTGCCGCTCCTTGCGCAGGATGACGTGCCGCTCCGTCTCGCTGATGGGAATGTCGCCCACCGCGAGCACGGCGGCGGCGTACTGGTGGGTCTGGAGCAGGCCGGGGATGAACTGCGGCTCGTAGATGCGGATCGAGGTGGCGGCCTCTTCCATCCCGACGTAGGACTGGAACCAGTCCGGCAGGATGTCGTTGTACCTGTGCCACCAGCCGGGCCGGTTGGCCTGCTCGGCCAGGCTCAGCAACTGCTCCCGCCCGACCGATCCGACGCCGTAGTAGGTCAGCAGATCGAGCACGTCGATCTCGCGGATAGCGTTCCGGCCGAGTTCGATGCGGCTGATCTTGGACTCAGACCCGCGGATCGCCCGGGCCGCCTCCTGGGCGGTGATGCCGCGGCTCTCCCGCAGTCGCCGCAACTGGGTGCCGAGCAGGATCCGCAGCACAGTCGGCCCCTCCGTCGGCTCTGGCATGCCGCCTCCCGGATTTCCGCGCTTTCGCGGAATTGTTTCTCGCAATTGCGTGGCAATGCGTTGCCACCCGGTATCGGTAATCGTCATGGTATCCCATATGGGATTGCATGCCACCCCCCAAAATTGGCCGTCCGGCATCCGGTGTTGGACACATCTGTCTTCGGGCACTTCTGTCTGGCCGTCCCCATAAAAGGCCGTTGAGCTTGTCCTCGCTCGTTGCCGCCCATGGGTCGCGCGAGTGCACGGCCGGCGGGCCGCCGAGGATTCGCCGGCGTCCCGATCTGCGGTTCAGCCATCGGGGCGCGCCGCTCGGGTACGACCCGGACGCCGCGGCAGCGGCGGTCGGCCGACCTGGATCCGCGCCCGCCAGGGAACAGGAGAAACCGAGCGCCGCCGAGCGGCGATTCCCCGAAGGACCGCGACGACTCGCAGATGACATTCCGGCCGGTTATTTCGGGGATGGCGCATTTACAACTATCCGCTCGGCGGGGAAGGATCATTATCCGGCGGGCCGGCGGCGAGAGGCGAGATCGCTTTCCGGCTGCCGGATATTCACCTGGCGTTCGGACAGAACCGTACGTTCTCGTGATGCGCGGGGCGCTTTCTTGCCCGCCAAGAGCTCGTCGATCTCGGCGTCGGGCGGCCGGTCGGAACTACCGCGATCCGCAACGCACTTCTTTGCTATGCGCTCGTCGCCCGCAAGCCCTGGCCGGCCCGCCCCTAAGATGTGGGTATGCGCTATAGGCCCCTGGGACAGTCGGGACTGCTGGTGTCGGTTGTCGGACTCGGCTGCAACAACTTCGGCAGCCGCCTCGACGTGGACGGGACGCGCGCGGTGGTGGACGCGGCCATCGACGCCGGGATCACCCTGTTCGATACATCCGACACATATGGCGGGCCCGCGGGATCGGAGCGCGCCCTGGGCGAGGTCCTCGGCTCGCGCCGCGACCAGGTCGTCCTGGCCACGAAGTTCGGTGGCCGGGGCGTGGACATGGGCTACGGGCCCGCGGCCGGCGCCAAGGGCGGCCGCTCCTACATCCGGCGCGCGGTCACCGAGTCGCTGCGCCGGCTGCGCACCGACTACATCGACCTGTACCAGCTGCACGTCCCGGATCCGGTGACCCCGGTCGAGGAGACCCTCGCCGCGCTGCACGAGCTGGTCGCCGAGGGCAAGGTCAGGTACATCGGTCACTCGAACTTCTCCGGCTGGCAGCTGGCCGACGCCGCGCACCTCGCGGTGCGGAACGGCCACACGCCGTTCATCTCCGCGCAGAACCACTGGTCGCTGCTCGAACGTCAGGCTGAGGCGGAGGTCGTCCCCGCGGCCAGGCACTTCGGCCTGGGCGTGCTGCCGTTCTTCCCGCTCGCCAACGGCCTGCTGACCGGCAAGGTCCGGCAGGGCCAGGCGATACCGACCGGGACCAGGCTGGCCGCGCGCCAGGGGTACGTGACCGAGGAGAAGCTGGCCAAGGTCGAGGCGCTGGTCGCCTGGGCCCAGGAGCACGGCGTCACGCTCCTGGAGACCGCGATCGGCGCCCTGGCCGCCCAGCCGGGCTGCTCGTCGGTGATCGCCGGGGCGACGAGCGCCGAGCAGGTCAAAGCCAACGCGGCCGCCGCCGAATGGACCCTCACCGCCGCCGAACTGGCCGAGATCGACGCCATCGTCCCCCCGCCAGCCGTGCCCTAGCCGCCCGCAGTGCTCTTGCCGCCGGTAGTGCGCTAGCCGCCAGCCACGGCCGTCTTGTACAGGGCGGCAGCGTTCGCGCCGAGCACGGACGAGTACGAGATCTGGGGGGTATCGCCGCCCTGCTGGTACCCGCCGATGACGCCGATCACCGTGCCCTGCCCGGTGCTGGAGTTGACCTTGGCCAGGAACGGCCCCCCGCTGGTTCCGTCCGTGTAGCCTCCGCAGTCGAACTCGAGCTGGTCGGCCATCGGCTCCCTGAGCCAGTTCTGGCAGGTGAGGGCCTGGTCGTAGGAGTTCGGGTATCCGATCACCTGCACCAGCTGGCGGCTGGCCGGCTGGCCGGTGGCGAGCTGTTCCGCCCCGGTTTCGTCTTCGATCGGCACGCTCGAGCCGCGCTGGCTGATCTGCAGGAAGGCAAAGTCGTCGTCCGGGTTGGATGAGGAGTTCCACGCCTGGTCGACGTAGACCTTGGTTACCGTCCACACGCCGTACGGCGTCGTGCCGTTGTCGTACCCGGGTACGAAATCGATTGTGCCCGAGGTGCTGGTCACGCAGTGCGCGGCGGTGATCGCGAGGTCGCCGTCCGGGCTGTTGATCACGCTCGCCGTGCAGAAATGCTGGCCTAGCTTGCCCGCGGACGTGGTGAACAGCGCCCCGACCGCCGGGGTACCGGCGAACGCCTGGCCATTGCGCGAGGTCGAGGCCAGATGCCGCACGGCCCGCGCGAAGCCGGTCGCGATATCGCTGGCGGCGCCGCTGGCCGGGGTCAGCGTGACGACCGCGCCGACGGCGAGCGCGGTGACCAGGGCCGCCCTGCCGGGGGACCGGGCGATCCTGCGGGCCCGCTCGCGCGGGCCGCTATGTCCGGCAGGCGCACTATCTTCGTCGCGGACGTCTGGGTGACGCCTGGCTCGCCGCCCCGTTCGCAACAGCACCTGCGCTCGTCACCCGCCTCGCTATGTCCGATTTCGGTGGCTTTCGGACGTTTTGGGATACGACTTCGATACTTAATTGTGATCGACGAGGTGCAACTGTGCCAGGGGTAAATGCTCCAAAGTTGGTCAGAAGTCACCATGCGGAGCTGGGGATTTCCTGTGAGGTATCTGTACGCCGGCCGCGCCCTTATCTGGGACGGTAGCCCAGTCGCTCGCGCTCACCAGCGTTCGTGCACTGTGGCGCGGAAGTACTTGTCGTACAGCCCCTCGATCGCGTCGAGTTCGGCCTGCGGTAGCGGCGGAAGGCTCGCGGCCTCGGCGTTCTGGCGGGCCTGGCCGGTGCTGCGGGCGCCGGGGATCACGGTCGTCACCCCGGGCTGCTGGATCACCCACCGCAGTGCCCATTGAGCCGGGGCCCGCCGAGCCGGGGCCCCCGGGCCAGGCAGTGCCCCGGTGATGGCCGCGAACTCCGCCGAGGCGTCGACGCCGGCCTCCAAGCCCACACCGGAGAACGTCTCCCCGACGTCGAACGCCTCGCCGTGGGCGTTGTAGCTGCGGTGGTCGTCGGCGGCGAACGTGGTATCCCTGGTGTACCGGCCGGAAAGCAGTCCGGACGCGAGCGGCACCCGGGCGATGATGCCGACTCCGGCCGCGGCCGCGGCCGGCAGCACCTGATCGAGCGGCTTGCGCCGGAACGCGTTCAGGATGATCTGCACGCTGGCCACGCCTGGGCGCGCGATCGCCGCCAGTGCCTGGTCGCAGGTTTCTACGCTCACCCCGTACGCCGCGATCCGCTCCTCGGCGACCAGCGTGTCGAGCGCGTCGAAGACGGCGTCGGAGGAGAAGACCGGGGTCGGCGGGCAGTGCAGCTGGACCAGGTCGAGCCGGTCGGCGCCCAGGTTGACCCGGGACCGGTCCGTCCAGGCGCGGAAGTTCTCTAGCGTGTAGTGCTCTGCCTTCTGCTCGACCCGGCGGCCCATCTTGGTCGCGACCGTGATGCCCTGCCCGGCGTTGCCGGCCAGGAATCGCCCGATGACGCGCTCGCTGCGCCCGTCGCCGTAGACGTCGGCCGTGTCGAAGAACGTGACCCCGGACTCGACCGCCGCCTGCAGCACTGCCATCGCGTCGGCCTCGGACACGTTGCCCCAGTCCGCGCCGAGTTGCCAGGTGCCGAGTCCGACGACAGAAACCGGCCTGCCTGTCCTGCCAAGAATCCGCTTCTCCATGATTCGCGATCTTAGCCATTCAGCCTTTACCGAAGGGGCGGCCTGGGCCTGATGCAGGCCAGGTTGAAGCGCGTAAAGTCGTTCGCGAGAAGAAAAGAGCGTTGATCAGCTACTCACTAGGGACGAACCCGGCCCCGCGGCCCGGTAGGCGCCCGGGGTGACCCCGTAGTAACGCCGGAACCATCGGGTCAGGTGCGCCTGGTCGGCGAATCCGGCCTCGGCCGCGGCTCGGGCGGGCGGGACGCCGGCGATGAGCAGCCTGCGCGCCGCGCGCACCCGGAGTTGGCGCTGGTAGTCGCTGGGCGCGAGTCCGTAGGCCTGCGTGAAGGCGCGGTAGGCGGCATACCGGCTGCATCCGGCGGCCGCGGCCAGGTCGTCGGCGGTCAGGTCGGCGGCGCCGTCCCGGAGGAGCTCGCGGATCCGTGCGGCGATGCGCCGGTCCGGACCCGG
This sequence comes from Streptosporangiaceae bacterium, assembly GCA_052144275.1. GTDB lineage: Bacteria > Actinomycetota > Actinomycetes > Streptosporangiales > Streptosporangiaceae > Palsa-504. The sequence goes on along the minus strand of JBKQQQ010000576.1, from coordinate 3,946 downwards.
AGTCCCGCCCCGCGCCGCGAGGGGCGTCGGCCCTCGCGCCGGGATGCGGGCCGAGGCGTGCCGGGCCAAGAGCGTGGCCGTCTCAGTGAGCCGCTCGTATCGTTCCAGCTCGGTAGTCGGCCCGGTGAGCGCCACGTGCAGCGCGTAAACGGACGCCGCGACCGCTGGGTCCTCGATCACCGGCGAGCAGAACAGCGGGAGCGGCATCCCGGTCAGCACGGTGAAAAACTCCGGCCAGATGTGCACCATCCGGTAGGTGAAACCGCCGTCGCCCGCCGAGTGCCCATCGTGCGGATCGTCAGGGTTGAAGGCCATCACCATGCCGCGGCCGCTCACATGGCGCCCGTGACGGCAGGTGAACCCCTGCGCGCCGGTCTCGGTCACGCCGAATGAGTAGCTCTCGTGACTGTGCCGGTGGTACACGTGCGAGGTGAAATGCGCGTGCATCGCCTCGACCGGCACGCTGTCCGCGCGCCAGTACCTGGCCCAGTCCCTAGGGGCGACGGCCATGTCACCATCGTAGGGCGCTCCAGCGTTCAAGACCCGGCCGTACGGACGGGCCACGCTAATGCGATATGGATCTCCGGCCGCGGTTCGAGACGCTGACCACCGCCCATCTGGCGGACGGCTGCCTTCGCGCACGGGTTCCGGTGCGCTGCGCGCGGTTGCAGGCGGTCATCCCCGGCAGCCGTCTGGCCGGGCGGGTACGGCCGGCCCAGCATGCCGGCAGCGTCGACATCTTCCTCGAGGCGTTCGAACACGCCGAACCCGGCGACGTGCTCGTGGTGGACAACGGCGGGCGGCTCGATGAGGCCTGCGTCGGCGATCTCATCGTGCTCGAGGCCCAGGCGGCCGGACTGGTCGGCCTGGTGGTCTGGGGACTGCACCGGGATACCGCCGACATCCGGGCTATCGGGTTGCCGGTGTTCAGCCTGGGGGCGACTCCCGCCGGCCCGCAACGCCTCGACCCTAGGCCCGGTGACGCCCTGGAGTCCGCGACGGCGGGGGAGTGGACCGTGACCGGCGCGGATCTAGTCGTCGGCGACGAGGATGGCGTGCTCTTCCTGCCCGCCGAACGGGCCGAGGAGATCTTCGCGCTGGCCGAGACCATCCGCGACACCGAACGACGCCAGGCCGCACAGATCCGGGTCGGCGTATCGCTCCGCCGCCAAGTACGGTTCGACCGCTACCTGGCCCGTCGACAGCAGGTACCCTCGCTGACCTTCCGTGATCACCTGCGCGACGTCGGCGGAGCCATCGAAGTGTGACCCGAGGGGGAGCCATCGAAGTGTGACCCGAGGGAAGGACCCATGACCATACGATTCGACACCAAGATAGCCATCGCCGTGCGCGCCGACCTTGAGCCGTGGCAGAAGCTGAACGTCACGGCGTTCCTGGCCAGCGGCATCGCCGCCAACACGGAGGAGGTCATCGGAAAGCGGTACGAGGACGGCTCAGGGAACACCTACCTGGAGCTGTTCCGGCAGCCGGTGGTGGTGTACGCGGCCGACGCTGAGACCCTTACCCAGGCACACCGGCGGGCGCTGTCCCGCGGGATGCCGATGGCGATCTACACCATGGACATGTTCGAGACCGGCAACGACGACGACAACCGGGCCGTGGTGCGTGCGGTGCCCGCCGCCGAACTACGCTTCGCCGGTCTCGCCCTACACGGGCCGCGCAACGCCGTCGACAAGATTTTCAAGGGCGTTACGCTGCATTCATGAGAGCAGCGTTGTACTCAGAAACGGGGAAGGCGGCTGACGTCCTCCGTGTCGAGGAGATCCCGCGGCCCGAGCCGGGACCGGGCGAGGTCCTGGTCCGGGTGTACGCCTCGGGGGTCAATCCCACCGACTACAAGGCCCGGTCCGGGGCGGTCCCGCGCCCCGTCGACGACTTCCAGATCCCGCATCACGACGGCGCGGGGGTGATCGAGGCTGTCGGCCCGGGGGTAGACCCCGGCCGCGTCGGCCAGCGCGCCTGGCTGTACATGGCGGCGGCCGGCCGCCGGTGGGGGACCGCCGCCGAGTGGACCGTGGTGCCCGAGCGGCACGCGGTCCCGCTGCCGGACGGCGCGTCGTTCGAGCTGGGCGCCTCGCTGGGCGTGCCGGCCATGACCGCGCACTACTGCCTGTTCTGCGACGGGCCGGTGAACGGCAAGACCGTACTGGTGGCCGGAGGTGCAGGAGCTGTCGGTCACTTCGCCATTGAATTGGCCAAACGGGCCGGGGCTCGTGTCGTCACCACCGTCAGCAGCGCCGAGAAGGCGGCGCTGGCCGAGAAGGCAGGCGCGGAGCAGGTGGTGAGCTACCGTTCGCCGGATGCCCTGGATCAGATCAAGGCGTTTGGTCCCATCGACCGGGTCATCGAGGTGGCGCTCGGCGCGAACCTCGAGCTCGACCTGGCGGCGGTCGGGCCGCACGCCACGATCGTCACCTACGCGGCCGAGGCCGCCGACCCAGTCCTGCCGGTACGGGCTTGCATGACGGCCAACCTCACCCTGAAGTTCGCCCTGCTGTACGGCGTGCCGATGAGCGCGCTTGAGCAGGCCGCCGCCGACATCACCGCCGCTCTGGCCGCCGGCGAGCTTACCGGCCTGCCGGTGCACAAGTTCCCGCTGACCGAGATCGCGGCGGCCCACGAGGCCGCCGAGGGCGGCGTCGTCGGCAAGGTCATCGTCACCCCGTAGGAGCAGGGGCAACGCCGATCGAACGGCCGTGGCCAGCCGGGGGAGTACCTGCCAGGGCGCGCGGGCGGGGTCTCGCGCCGAGGCTACTTCCGCGGGGAGGCTACTTCTTCGGGAAGACCCCCGTGTGATTGGTCCCGCCCCAGAAGACCTTGGTGCCGACCCGGTCGCGTCGGCCGCTGCCATCACACGTCCGGCAGCGCCGGTACGAGCCCTTGTAGACACCGCCGAAGTGCCTGCCTGTCATATTGCAGGTAGGACACTTCCTGAGTGGATGGATGCGCGTCGACACGATGTAGCCGACGGCAACAATGGCAATAACAAGTACTACTACCATGCTGGTACTCCTTACTTACCCACGCCAGAACCGCCCGTAGCCCTGTACCGCCTTACACACGGGCCGGGTACCGCGACTCCGGCGAGAGTTGACCACCGCCGTGGGTACCGGGGTTGGATCTCACCCCCAGTACCGACTCACTAGCACAGAGTAACCCACTCTGGCCCGATATGTGAAGGAATTTTGTCATAACCGTTATCGCAAGGAGCGTAGTTACCACATTTTGACTGCCGTATCCCAGATGTCAGCGGTACGCGCTAATGCCAAGCTTCACCGCAAGGCCTACGCCGCACATGCTGACCACGACCCGGAACGGCCCGGCAGGCACCTTCCTGGCGATCTTCGGGCCGATCCATCCGCCAGCCAGGAAGCCCGCCGCAAGCGGCGCCACAAGCGCCCACCTGACGTCACCGAACAACGCGAAGCATACAGCGGCCATGGCATTCGCCATCCCGGAAACAGCATTCTTCACCGCGTTCACCGGCCCCGGTGAGCACGAGCGAGACGGTATTGGTCATGTTCGCGCTGAGCGGCGGCACCCAAGCGCGAGCAGCACCGGGTAGGTGACCAGCGAGGCGATACTCACCACCGTGCTGAAAATGCCGCCGAGCGTTCCGGCGGCGAACAGCACGAGCGCCTCAGAGAATTTCATCCGAAGTCAGCATCGCGCAGCCGCCTCCCAGCCCGCACCTCCACATGCCCCTCAGCAGGTGTGATCCGCATCGCACCCGCCCCGCCCCGCCTCGGCCGCCCGCCTGCAGCCACGGTGTCCTCGAGTGCTGTCCACTGCCTGAATCTAAGACTCAGGTGTCTATGATGATGATCAATAGATAGCTCAGGTCAGGAGCGGCGTGACGACGGTGGCGCGATTGCGGGCGCTGGTGACCGTGGCGGACGCGGGGTCGGTGCGGGAGGCGGCCCGG
>JBKQQQ010000575.1:0-17148 GCA_052144275.1 Streptosporangiaceae bacterium | reverse complement strand
TCGCGTCGATCCTGCCCGAGGTACACGCCATCGAACCGAAGACGACCTGACGAGTACCATCGTGCCCGGGCGGTGAAGGCGACAATGCGAGGGAGGACCCACGAAGGGGCGACTGGCCGCGTTCCTGGCGGCTCTGGCGGGCAGCGCGGTGCTCGGCGTGGTGGCCGGGGTCATCTGGGCCGCGGTGGCGCCGCGGGCGCTGTTGCAAGAAGTCGGGCCCGGCGAGGCCGAAGTAGTCAACGCGGAGAGCCACGCGTTCATCGTCGCCGACGCCTGGTTCTGCCTGATCGTCGCGCTCGGCGGAGCGATCACCGGTGTCGTCGGCTACCGCCTTCTGGTCCGCCGGGCCGGCTGGACCGCGGCGGCCGGGCTCGTCCTCGGCGCGGTGGCGGCCAGCCTGCTCACGCTGTGGATCGGCGAGAACATCGGGCTCGGGACCTACAACCACCTGCTCGCCACCAGCCGGGACGGCGGCTTCTTCCACGAGTCGCTGGGGCTCGGGGCCAAGAGCGCGCTGGCGTTCTGGCCGGGGCTCACCTCGATCATCATCCTGCTGGCCGAGTACGGCGGCCGCCGTCCCGCCGAGTCGGCCACTGGGCCAGCCGCCGGGCCCGATGTGGAGATGGGCGGGGCGTACTCTCCGTAGACTAGGCGCGTGATTTCCCGTATCGACCTGCGTGGCCACGCGCCCGGCAGCCTGAGCCGAACCGCCCTGGCCGGCGTCCTGCCGCGCGCTACGACCGATGTCGAAGCGGCCGTAGTGCAGATCAGGCCCGTCTGCGACGACGTCAAGCGCCGAGGTGCCGAAGCCGTCCGCGAATATACCGCCCGTTTCGACGGCATCGACCTGGCCGCCACCCGGGTGCCGCAAGAGGCCCTGGACGAGGCGCTCACCGGGCTCGCCCCGGACGTCAGGGCCGCCCTCGAGGAGGCCATAAGGCGCACCAGGCGGGTGCACCAAGCGCAGCTGCCGGCCGAGACCCCGACCAGGGTCACCGGCGGGCTGACCGTCACCGGCCGGTTCGTGCCCGTCGGGCGGGCCGGGGTGTACGTCCCCGGCGGGCTGGTGGCCTATCCGTCCTCGGTCGTGATGAACATCGTCCCGGCCCAGGTCGCGGGCGTCGGCGCGATCGCCGTGGCGTCACCGCCGCAGGCCCGCCTCGGCGGGCTGCCGCACCCGAGCGTGCTCGCCGCGTGCGCGCTACTCGGCGTGCGCGAGGTGCACGCGGCCGGCGGGGCGCAGGCGCTGGCGATGTTCGCCTACGGCACGTCGGACTGCACGGCGGCCGACGTCATCACCGGCCCGGGCAACGTCTACGTGGCCGCGGCCAAACGGGTGCTGCGCGGCGTGGTGGGCACCGACGGCGAGGCAGGCCCCACCGAGGTGGCGATCATCGCCGACGACACCGCGGACCCCCGCTTCGTCGCCGCCGACCTGGTCGCGCAGGCCGAGCACGACGAGCTCGCGGCCTGCCTGCTCGTCACCACCGACGCCGCTCTCGCCGATAGCGTCGAGGCCGAGCTCACCAGGCAGGTCCCGGCCGCCAGGCACCGCGAGCGGGTAGAGAAGGCCCTCGCGGGCCAGTCCGCCTGCGTGATCGTGGACGACCTGGACGCGGCCCTGGCGGTGAGCGACGCGTGGGCGCCCGAGCACCTGGAGATCCAGGCCAGGGACGCGGCCAAGCTGGCCGCACGGGTCACCAACGCGGGCGCGGTCTTCGCCGGTCCGTACTCGCCGGTGTCGCTCGGGGACTACCTGGCCGGCTCGAACCATGTGCTGCCGACCGGGGGGACCGCGCGGCACACCAGCGGGCTCTCGGTGTTCCCCTTCCTGCGCCTGGTGAACGTGGTGGAGTGCGACCGCGAGACCCTGGCCGCCACCGCACCGCTGATCGATGCGCTCGGCGGCGCCGAGGACCTGGACGCCCACGTCCAGGCCGTCCGGGTGCGGGTCCCGAAAGAAGGCGCTGAGCCGTGACCGGTGCTCGCAGCCTGCCCGTTCGGGATGACCTAACGGACCTGCAGCCGTACGGCGCTCCGCAGATCGACGTCCCGGTCCGGCTGAACACCAACGAGAATCCCTACCCGCCGAGCCCCCGCCTGGTGCAGGCGGTCGCGGCCGCGGTGGCGCAGGCGGCTGCCACCCTGAACAGGTACCCGGACCGGGACGCGGTCGAGCTGCGCAAGGACCTGGCCGACTACCTGGGGCACGGCCTGACCGCGCGCCAGATATGGGCGGCCAACGGGTCCAACGAGGTCATCCAGCAGCTGCTGCAAGCCTTCGGCGGGCCGGGACGGCTGGCGCTCGGCTTCGACCCGGGTTACTCCATGCACTCGCTGATCGCCAGGGTGACGTGCACCGGCTGGGTCTCGGCGGACCGCGACGAGGACTTCGGCCTCGACCCGGAGCGGGCGGCCCGCGTGATCACCGAGCACCGGCCGAGCCTGGTCTTCCTGACCTCGCCGAACAATCCCACAGGCACCGCGGCCCCGTTGGCGCTGATCGAGGCGGTCTGCGAAGCGGCGCCCGGCCTGGTGGTGGTCGACGAGGCCTACGCGGAGTTCGCCCGCGAGGGCACGCCCAGCGCGCTCACGCTGCTGCCGCGCTACCCGCACCTGGTGGTCACCCGCACCATGTCCAAGGCGTTCGCCATGGCCGGCGCCAGGATCGGGTACCTGGCCGCCGCGCCCGAGGTGGTCGAGAAGCTGCTCGTGGTGCGGCTCCCGTACCACCTGTCCGCCGTCACCCAGGCGGTGGCGAGGGCCGCACTCGCGCTGGCCGCCGAGCCGCTGGCCACCGTCAGGAGTCTTCGGGCCGAACGAGATGGGCTCGTCGCCTGGCTCAGGCAGCGGGGCCTCGCGGTGGCGGACTCGGATGCGAACTTCGTGCTGTTCGGCGAGTTCGACTCGCGGCGGGCGGTCTGGCAGGGGCTGCTCGACCGCGGCGTGCTCGTCCGCGAGGTCGGCCCGCCGCGCTGGCTGCGGGTCACGGTAGGGACGCCCGCGGAGATGGCGGCGTTCCGTACGGCCCTGGATGAGGTGCTCCAGTCATGAGTAGCCGAGTGGCCCGGGTGGAGCGGCTCACCCGCGAGACGCAGATCATGGTGGAACTCGACCTGGACGGCATCGGGGTGGTCGAGGTCGGCACCGGCGTGCCGTTCTTCGACCACATGCTGGCCCAGCTGGGCAAGCACGGCTCCCTCGACCTGACCGTGCGGGCCAAGGGCGATGTCGAGATCGACTCCCATCACACCGTGGAGGACACCGCCATCACGCTCGGCCAGGCGCTCAAGGAAGCGCTGGGCGACAAGTCCGGCATCGCGCGGTTCGGCAACGCGCTGGTCCCGCTGGACGAGACGCTCGTGCAGGCCGTCGTGGACCTGTCCGGCCGGCCCTATGTGGTGCATCACGAGCCGGACGGCATGGCCCCGCTGATCGGCAGCTACGACACCACGCTGACCCGGCACATCTTCGAGTCGCTGGCGTTCGCCGCGGGGATCTGCCTGCACGTCCGGGTGATCGAGGGCCGCAACGCGCATCACATCGTCGAAGCCCAGTTCAAGGCGGTGGCCCGGGCGCTGCGCGCGGCGGCGGCGCCGGACCCGCGGGCCGGCGGCATCCCGAGCACGAAGGGCGTGCTGTCCTGATGCCGCGGGTGGTGGTGCTCGACTACGGGTCGGGGAACCTGCGCTCGGCGCAGCGCGCGCTCGAGCGGGTCGGCGCGCAGGTCGAGGTGACCGCGGACGCCGACACGGCGCTGGAATGCGACGGGCTTGCCGTACCCGGCGTGGGCGCGTTCGCCGCCTGCATGGCGGGGCTGCGCGCGGTCGGCGGCGACAAGCTCATCGCCGAGCGGCTCGAGCTCGGGCGCCCGGTGCTCGGCATCTGCGTGGGCATGCAGGTGCTGTTCGCGGCCGGCGTGGAGCACGGGGTGCGGTCCGACGGCTGCGGGGCCTGGCCGGGCACGGTGGAGCGGCTCGACGCCGGCGTGCTGCCGCACATGGGCTGGAACACGGTCACGCCACCGCCTGGCTCGGCCCTCTTCGCCGGGATCGCCCCGGGGACCCGGTTCTACTTCGTGCACTCTTACGCGCTGCGGGCGCCTGGCGCGCACGAGCTCGCCGCGGCCGGCGCGCTGATCACGTGGGCCGAGCACGGCGAGCCGTTCGCCGCCGCGGCCGAGCAGGGCACGCTGGCCGCGACCCAGTTCCACCCGGAGAAGTCCGGCGACGCTGGCGCCGCCCTACTCGCCAACTGGCTGGAGATTCTTTGACTGAGCTGACTTTGCTGCCCGCCGTCGACGTCACCGAGGGACACGCGGTCCAGCTCGTCCAGGGCGTGGCCGGCAGCGGCGGCCAGTACGGCGACCCGATGGAGGCCGCGCTGGCCTGGCAGCGGGCCGGGGCTTCCTGGATCCACCTGGTGGACCTGGACGCGGCGTTCGGCCGCGGGTCGAACGCCAACCTGCTCGCCGGCGTGGTGCGCAAGGTCGATGTCCAGGTGGAGATGTCCGGCGGCATCAGGGACGACGACTCGCTGGCCCGCGCGCTCGGCACCGGCTGCGCCCGGGTCAACATCGGCACCGCGGCGCTGGAGAACCCGGACTGGGTCCGCTCGGTCATCGCCCGGCACGGCGAGCGGATCGCCGTCGGCCTCGACGTCCGGGGCACCCGGCTGGCCGCCCGCGGCTGGACGGCCGAGGGCGGGGAGCTCTACGAGACGCTCGACCGGCTGAACGCCGAGGGCTGCGCCCGGTACGTGGTCACGGATGTCCTCAAGGACGGCACGCTGCGCGGCCCCAACCTGGCCCTGCTCCGTGACGTCTGCGCCCGCACGTCCGCGCCGGTGGTGGCCAGCGGGGGAGTGTCCAGCCTGGCCGACCTGCGCGCGATCGCGTCGCTCGTCCCGCTCGGCGTGGAAGGCGCGATCGTCGGCACCGCCCTGTACGAGGGCGCCTTCACCCTGGAGCAAGCCCTGGCCGAGGTCGGGGAAGCATGACCGTCGCGGTAAGAGTCATCCCCTGCCTGGACGTGGACGGCGGGCGGGTGGTCAAGGGGGTCAACTTCCGCGAGCTGCGGGACGCCGGCGATCCGGTGGAGCTGGCCGCCTTCTACGACGCCGAAGGGGCCGACGAGCTGACCTTCCTGGACATCACCGCGTCAAGCGGCGGCCGGGACACCATGTACGACGTGGTGCGACGCACAGCCGAGCAGGTGTTCATCCCGCTGACCGTCGGTGGCGGCGTGCGCAGCACGGCGGACGTGGACCGGCTGCTGCGGGCCGGGGCGGACAAGGTCTCGCTCAACACCGCCGCCATCGCCCGGCCGGACCTGCTGGCCGAGGCGGCCAGGCAGTTCGGGTCGCAGTGTGTCGTCCTGTCGGTGGACGCGCGCCGCGCCGCGGGGCCTCCGAGCGGCTTCGAGGTGACCACGCACGGCGGCCGGGTCGGCACCGGGATCGACGCGGTGGACTGGGCCCGGCGGGCCACCGAGTTCGGCGCGGGCGAGATCCTGCTGAACTCGATGGACGCGGACGGCACTACCGTCGGCTTCGACCTGGAGCTGATCCGGGCGGTGCGCGCCGTGGTGACCGTGCCGGTGATCGCGAGCGGCGGCGCGGGCGCGCTCGCCCACTTCGCGCCCGCCGTGGACGCGGGCGCGGACGCGGTGCTGGCGGCCAGCGTGTTCCATTTCGGCACGCTGCGCATCGGCCAGGTCAAGGGCGCCCTGCGCGGCGCCGGCCACCCGGTCCGCTGACTAGCGGCCGGTTCCGGTGGCACCTGAGGTGTCCGGGACGGCCTCGCTCGTGGTCGCCATCGCGGCGCCGACGATGCCGGCGTTGTTGAGCAGCGCCGCGGGCACGATGCGGGCCCGGATCCCGGTCAGCCGCGGCACCCATTTGTCCGCCTCCTTGCTGATGCCGCCACCGACGATGATGAGGTGCGGCGACAGCAGCGCCTCCATGTGCTGGAGGTACTCATCGACCCGGCCGGCCCACTTGCCCCAGCTCAGGTCGTGCAGTTCCTTGGCCCGCTCGGACGCGCGCTTCTCCGCGTCGGTCCCGTGGATCTCGATGTGCCCGAACTCGGTGTTCGGCACCAGCACGCCGCGGGTGAACAGCGCGCTGCCGATCCCGGTGCCGAAAGTCAGCATCAGCACGGTCCCGTTCTCGCCGACCCCCACGCCGAACCTCATCTCGGCCACGCCGGCCGCGTCGGCGTCGTTCAGCACCCGGACCGGGTTGCCCGCGGCCTTGCCGAACAGCGCGCCCGCGTCTGTCCCGATCCAGGCCGGGTCCAGGTTGGCGGCGGTCCTGATTTCGCCGTCGGTGACCACGCCGGGGAAGGTGATGCCAACCTGCCCTGACCAGCTGAAGGAGGTGGTGAGCTGTTTCACCACGTCCGCGACCGCGTCCGGCAGCGCCGGGCGTGGCGTGGGGATCTTCTGCCGTTCCGCGAGCAGCTTTCCCGTGGCCACGTCCACGGGTGCTGCCTTGATCCCCGAACCGCCGATGTCAATGCCGAGTGCGTGCATGGCATCAGCGTAATGAATGCTCTGCCTGATTGCCGCCCGCCTGGCGCTCTGCGAGATGGCCGGTCAGGTAATATCGCGAGAGGGGACAGATTTCTCCTCAGAGAGGATGTGGCGGATGCGCTGGTTCAAGGTCGCCGCCATCGGCGTCGGCATACTGATCGCGTTCCTGATCGTCGGCGCCGTGATCGGCACCGTCTTGCACCTCCTGACCGACCTGGTGATCGCCGCCCTTGTCGTCGGCGCGATCGCAGTGGCTATCAAGGTGGCCCGTTCCCGGCGGCAGGTATCCGGTCCCAAGGCCGAGCGCGAGGTCCGCGAGCCGGACAACCCCCAGTACAACAGGCCACTGCCGCGGGCCGACGTCGAGCCCGTCTCCACTCCGTACCCGCCGCCGTCCCGACCCGTTAAGCCCGCCACCCAGGACGTGGACGACGAACTGGCCCGCCTCAAGCGCGAGATGGGCGGCTAGCCGCTCAGCTCGGGCGCCAGTTCGTCCCGTATACCTCGGCGAGCTTGGTCACGGCCGCCTCGATCCCGTCCATGCGGACCCGCGCCGCGGTCGTGCGGCCCATCACCCACATGGTGAGCTCGGCCGGGCTGCCGACGACGGTGACCGCGGGGGTCGCGTTCTTCGCCGTGATGCGGTAGGCCGGGCCGTCCGCGCTCGCCCCGCCGGTATCGATGTCATCCCGCGCCAGCTCCACACCGACCGGCGCCTTGCGGAGCATGAACCGCGCCATCCGCAGCCGCTGCCAGAGCATGTCCGACTCCCCGTCGCCGAGCGCCCTCGGCTCCCAGCCGGGCGCGGCGCGGCGCACGTCCTCATGGTGCACGAAGAACTCCACCGCGTTGGCGCGCTCGTCCACGCCAGGGAGCGCCATCACCGACAGCCGGGGCGGGCCCGACCTGATCATCCGCACCAGGTCGGGGAACGGAGTCCGTGCCCTGATCCGCTGCTGCACGCGGGCCGTGTACCCGGCCAGCGGGCCGCCGATCACGCCGCCCGCCGCGTCCGGGCGGTGCTCACGCAGCACCAGGTGCGCGGCGAGGTCGCCGGTGGTCCAGCCTTCGCACAGCGTCGGCGCGTCCGGGCCTGTCTTGTCAAGCAGCGCGCACAGCGCGAGACGCTCTTCCCGGGAGTAGCTCACCTCCCGATCGTAGAGGTGATTGCTACCCTGGCTGAAGTCTCGGTGCTGTGCTAGCCCGGGGGCGACCCCGGAACCCCCGAGGAAAGAGGGAACGATGCTTGACCCTGCTATCGCGGCACGGCTGAAGCGGGATGCGTCCGGCCTGGTCGCGGCCATTGCCCAGCAGTACGACACCGGCGAGGTGCTGATGCTCGGCTGGATGGACGACGAGGCGCTGCATCGCACCCTCACCACGGGCCGGTGTACCTACTGGTCGCGCAGCCGCCAGGAGTACTGGGTCAAGGGCGACATGTCCGGGCACTGCCAGTGGGTGAAGTCGGTGGCGCTCGACTGCGACGGCGACGCCCTGGTGGTCAAGGTCGACCAGGTCGGCGCGGCCTGCCACACCGGCGACCGCACCTGCTTCGACGCCGACGTGCTGGAGGCGGTGACCGGGGAAGCAACCCCGGTGGCGCCGTGAGATGCCGGTGATGCGCCGGGAGTTCGTGCTGGTGCTGCTGGCCGGCGCGGTCGGCGCCGGGCTGGTCGTGCTCGCCGTCCGCCAGGCCTGGGCGCAGGCCATCTTCACACCGCCGCGGCCGCTGCCCGCGCAGGACATCTCCGTCACCGGGCAGCAACTCGTCCCGTTGGCCAGCGCGCTGGCGCTGGCCGCGCTGGCCTGCCTGGCGGCGGTGATCGCAACCAGGTCGGTGATCAGGCGCGCCGTCGGCGCCCTGCTGGCTGTCCTCGGCGCGGGCGCGGCGGCGGCCGCGTCGGCCGGCGTGCGGACCGCGACCGTGCTCGCCGCGGCGCGGGCCAGCGCCCTGGACGGCCCCCTGGGCGGCTCGACGACGAGCGGCGCGTCCTCGGGGGGTGCCGTGCACGGGATCGTCATCTCGGGAGCCGGCCGGGCGGTCCTGGCCGGGGCGCCCTGGCGCGCGGCCGCCGTCGCCGGCGCGGTCGTGGTCCTGCTGGCCGGCCTGGCCACCGTCTGGCGGGGTCCGCGCTGGCCGGTCATGTCCTCCCGGTTTGAGCGCTCCCGGCAAGGGGGCGCATCCCCCCGGGCCAACACGGAATCCATGTGGGAGTCGCTGAGCCGTGACGTCGACCCGACGGTCGATGGCGGGACGCGCACCTAGGGTGGGCTTGGGGGAGAAAGTAGAGTCCGAGCCCGTCTCGGTCCTGCTGGCGGAACACGAGCCCGAAGTCGCCGAGATGTCGGCTCGCTACCTGCGCCGGGACGGGCTGCGGGTTCGTCTGGTGACAACTCCGGAGCAGGCGCTGGCCGAGCTGACCGGCGGCCCGGACGCCGCGGCCGTGCTCGACCTGACCATGCCCGGCCTCGACTCCAGGCGCATCCGCCGCGCGCTGCGAACCCCCGTCATCTTCCTGGTGGCCGGCCCGCAGGGGCCCCGTCCGCGCGGCCTGGCCCGCAGCGGCGGGACGACCGGCCCGCGGCGGTGGCTGGCCCGGCCCTTCGGTCCCCGCCAGCTGGTCGCCTTGGTCCGCGACGTGCTGGCCGCGCCCGCGCCGTCGCCGGCCCAGGGCGCGGAACCAGCCGGGGCCCGGTCCCGGGGCGGGCCTGCCGGAGCCGGACGGGCCGCCTGCGGGCTCCGGCTGGACGGCCGGACTTTGTGGGTCCGGACCGCGGCGGCGGGCGGCCAGCCGGTGAAGCTGACCGCGACCGAGTTCGCGGTCCTGGCGGCCCTGCTTGACCACCCGGGGCGCGTCCTGTCCCGCCGCCAGCTGCTCGCGGCCGCGGGCCACCCGGCCGCCGCCGACCGGGCCGCAGACGTGTATATCTCCCAGCTCAGGGCCAAGATCGGGCCTGCCGTCGTGATCAGGACGGCCCGCGGCACGGGCTATGCCATCGATCCATGACAATGGTGGCACCGGCGCGATTTCAGGGGGGCAGTCACTGGGGCACCTGGGTGGCCGGGCTACCATCAGTGGCGCAACAGTACCGATTTGAGGGGACGAGCGAACCGCGTGAGTGTGCTCGACGAGATCCTAGACGGCGTGCGTGCCGATCTCGCCGAACGGCAGCGGCGCGTCTCTCTTGACCACCTGAAGGAGATGGCGCGGCAGGCGCCGTCACCGCGGGACGCGATGGCTGCGCTGAAGGCGGAGGGCGTCAGCGTTATCGCCGAGGTCAAGCGGGCCAGCCCGTCACGGGGCCAGATGGCGGCCATCACCGACCCGGCCGCGCTGGCCGCGGACTACGAGGCTGGCGGCGCCAAGGTGATCAGCGTGCTGACCGAGCAGCGGCGCTTCGGCGGCAGCCTGGAGGACCTGGACGCGGTCCGCCGGGCCGTGCAGGTGCCGGTGCTGCGCAAGGACTTCGTGGTCAGCTCCTACCAACTGTGGGAGGCGCGCGCCCACGGCGCGGACGTGGTGCTGCTGATCGTGGCCGCGCTCGAGCAGAGCGCGCTTGTCTCGCTGGTCGAGCGGGCCAGCTCGATTGGCCTGCTGCCACTGGTGGAGGTGCACGCCGAGCCCGAACTCGACCGGGCGCTCGACGCGGGAGCCACCGTCATCGGCGTCAACGCGCGCAACCTGGCCACGCTCAAGGTTGACCGCGGGATCTTCGGCCGGATGGCCTGCCGGATCCCGGACGGCATCGTCAAGGTGGCCGAGTCCGGCGTCCGCGGCCCCCGCGACCTGCTCGCCTATGCCGCGTCCGGCGCGGACGCCGTGCTGGTTGGCGAGAGCCTGGTCACCGAGAAGGACCCACGCTGCGCCGTCGCCGACCTGGTGACCGCGGGCTCGCACCCTGCGCTACGAGGAGAACGCGGTTGACGGCCACCACCCAGCACGCTCAGTTCCTCCAGCGGGCCCGGTTCCAGCAGGCACCGGCCGCCGAGCCCGACATCGCCCCGGTGCCTGACGTCTCCGGCCACTTCGTGGTCGGTGCGGTCGGGGTAGCCGAGGAGGGCGGGGCCTGCGAGACCCCTGGCGTCGCCTACGGCGGGCGGTTCGCCCCCGAGGCTCTGATGGCGGCGCTGGACGAGCTGGCCGCCGCCTACGAGCAGGCGCGCCGGGATCCGGTCTTCCGGGCCGAGCTTGACGGGCTGCTGCGCGGCTACGCGGGCCGGCCGACGCTGCTCACCGAGGCCAGGCGGTTCGGCGAGCAGGCGGGCGGCTGCACGGTGCTGCTCAAGCGCGAGGATCTCACCCACACCGGGTCGCACAAGATCAACAACGTGCTCGGCCAGGTGCTGCTGGCCAGGCGGATGGGCAAGACGCGGGTGATCGCGGAGACCGGGGCCGGCCAGCACGGCGTGGCCACCGCGACCGCGTGCGCGCTGCTCGGCCTGGATTGCGCCGTCTACATGGGCGAGGAGGACACCCGCAGGCAGGCGCTGAACGTCTCCCGCATGCGGATGCTGGGTGCCGAGGTCATCCCGGTCACGACCGGCACCCGCACGCTCAAGGACGCTATGAACGAGGCCTTCCGCGACTGGGTGACCACAGTCGGCCACACGCACTACTGCATCGGATCGGTCGGCGGCCCGCACCCGTTCCCGATGATGGTCAGGGACTTCCAGCGGGTGATCGGCCTGGAGGCCCGCGAGCAGGTGCTCGAGGCCACCGGCCGGCTGCCGGACGTGGTGATCGCCTGCGTGGGCGGCGGCTCCAACGCCATCGGCATCTTTCATGCCTTCATCCCCGACGCCTCTGTACGCCTGATCGGCTGTGAGGCGGGCGGCGACGGTCCCCGCCCCGGGCACCATGCGGCCACGCTCACCGGCGGGTCGCAAGGGGTGCTGCACGGCATGCGGACCTTCGTGCTGCAGGACGACGAAGGCCAGACCCTCGGCACCCACTCCATCTCGGCCGGCCTGGACTACCCGGGCGTCGGCCCGGAGCACGTCTGGCTGATGGAAACCGGCCGGGCCAGTTACCGCTCCGTCACCGATGCCGAGGCGATGACCGCGTTCTCCGTGCTGTGCCGGACCGAGGGCATCATCCCGGCCATCGAGTCGGCGCACGCGCTGGCCGGCGCGCTCGACCTCGGCCGTGAACTGGGCCCCGGCGGGCTGATCGTGGTCAACCTGTCCGGGCGCGGCGACAAGGACGTGGACACCGCCTCGAAATGGTTCGGAGTTTAAGGGCATGAGCTCATGACCAGCGCCGTCACCATAGCCTTCGGCAAGGCGAGCGCCGACAACCGGGCGGCCCTGGTCGGCTACCTGCCGGCCGGGTTCCCCACCGTGGACGGCGCCATCGCGGCCGCCCAGGCCATGGCTCAGGCCGGAGCCGACATCATCGAGGTGGGCCTGCCTTACTCCGACCCGCTGATGGACGGCCCGGTGATCGCCGAGGCGGTGCACCGCGCGCTGGCCGCCGGGACCCGGGTCGCCGACGTGCTCCGCACCGTCGAGGCGGTCGCGGCGGCGGGCGTTCCCGTCCTGGTCATGACCTACTGGAACCCGGTCGACCGGTACGGAGTGCGCGCTTTCGCCCGTGACCTGGCCGTGGCGGGCGGCTCGGGGCTGATCACCCCCGACCTCCCGCCGGAGGAAGCGGGCTCCTGGCTGGATGCCTCGGACTCCCACGACCTGGACCGGGTGTTCCTGGCCGCGCCGAGTTCGACCAGCCAGCGGCTGGCCACGATCGCCGGAGCCTGCCGCGGCTTCGTCTACGCCGCCTCGCTGATGGGCATCACCGGTACCAGGAACGCGGTCAGCGGCGACGCGGGCGGCCTGGTCGAGCGGATCCGTGAGCACACCGACTTGCCGGTGGCGGTCGGCCTCGGCGTCAGCAACGGTGTCCAGGCGGCCCAGGTGGCGGCGTTCGCCGACGGCGTGATCGTGGGTTCCGCCTTCGTCCGCCGCCTGCTCGATGGTCAGGGAGTACCCGCGATCCGCGAGCTGACCTCCGAGCTTTCCGCCGGAGTCCGCAGGGCAGTGTCTTCTTAGCTGTCCTGCTCTGCTGTCCTCCCGGCAGACCGAGTAATCTCGCAAGATGCCGCTCGCGTCGATCCCGAGCCCCGGCCACGCGGCCTGGCGTCTTGGACCGCTCTCGGTCCGTGCCTTCGCACTGTGCGTCATCGCCGGCATCGTGGTCGCGGTCGCGGTGGCCAGCCGCAGGTACCGGCGCTCCGGGGGACGGGCCGGAGTCATCCTCGACGTGGCCGCCTGGGCCATCCCGTTCGGCCTGGCCGGCGCGGCGGCGCACGCCATCCTGCTGGCCACCAGGCACGACTTCGGCCACGCGTACCGACTGTGGCACGTCGTCGCGGTGGGCGTCGCGGCCATCGGCGTGCCTGGCGCGGTAGCGCTCGGTACGGTCGGCGCGTGGATCGCCTGCCGCCGGTCGCAAGTGCGCCTGGGACCGGTCGCGGGCGCGGCCGCGCCCGCTGTCGCGTTCGGGCTGGCCGTCGGCGGCCTGGGCAACTGGTGGGCGCAGCAGTTCTACGGCCGCCCCTCTACGTGGTGGTGGGCGGTGCGTATCTCGCCCGAGCGCCGCGTGCCCGGTTACGAGAATTACGCCACCTTCCAGCCGGCCTTCTTGTACCAGTCGCTGTGGGAGGTCACGCTGGGCTTCGCGGTGATCTGGGCGGCCGCCCGGTTCACGCTCAGCGGCGAGCGGACGTTCATGCTGTGCGCGGCCGGATACGCGGCCGGCGGCTTCTGGGTGGAGTCGCAGCGGGTCGGCCCGTTGCCGCATGCCCTTGGCATGCGCTACGGTGCGCTCGGCGACATCGCCGTTTTCGTTCTCGCCGTGGTGGGCATGTACCTGACCAGACCCGGGCGCAAACCGCCGGCTCGCGCCTACCCCAAGCGAGCCCTGGTTGAGGATTCTTCCGGTGATGTAATGTCTGTGTAACAGGGCCAGTGTCGTCCCCAGCGCACTGATGTGGCGTTTTCGAGAGACGACGGGAGAGCGCATGGCGGCTGCTGGCCTTTACGACCCCCAGTTCGAGCACGACGCCTGTGGCGTCGGTTTCGTCGCGGACCTGTCCGGACGCGGCGGTCACGCTGTGGTGGCCAGGGCACTGCGGGTGCTGTGCAACCTCGAGCACCGCGGCGCCCTGGGCGGCGACCCGGGGACCGGGGACGGGGCGGGGATCCTGACCCAGATCCCCGACGAATTCTTCCGTGCGTCGTGTGGCTTCGAGTTGCCAGAGGCCGGTGCCTACGCGGCGGGCATGGCTTTCTTCTCTGCCGAACGGCACCTGGTAACACCCGCCCTGGCCCGGCTCGCCGCCGCGGAAGGGCTGACCATCCTCGGCTGGCGCGAGGTCCCGTTCGACATCACCGCCTGCGGCGACGGCGCGCGGGCGGTGCTGCCCGACGTGCTCCAGATGTTTGTCGCGGGCGCCGAGGGCCAGCGCGGCGCCGAACTCGAGCGGATGGCGTTCTGCCTGCGCAAGCGGGCCGAACACGAGGCCGGGGTGTACTTCGCCAGCCTGTCCACCCGGACCATCGTGTACAAGGGGATGCTCTCCGCGCCGCAGCTCGGGCCGTTCTACCCCGACCTGTCCGACCCCAGGTACGGCTCAGCGCTCGCACTGGTGCACTCCAGGTTCTCCACCAACACGTTCCCTTCCTGGCCGCTGGCCCACCCCTACCGGTACGTGGCGCACAACGGCGAGATCAACACCGTCCGCGGCAACCGCAACTGGATGCGGGCCCGGGAGGCGATGCTGGCGAGCGACCTCATCCCGCACTCCAGGGACGGCCAGGGGATCGAGCGGCTCTTCCCGGTGCTGAATGAGGAGGGCAGCGACTCGGCCAGCTTCGACGAGTGCCTCGAGCTGCTGCACATGGGCGGCCGGTCGCTGCCGCACGCAGTGCTGATGATGATCCCTGAGCCGTGGGAGAACCACGAGGAGATGACGCCGGAGCGGCGCGCCTTCTACCAGTTCCACGCCGCGCTGATGGAGCCGTGGGACGGCCCGGCGCTGATCGCGTTCACCGACGGCTCGGTGATCGGCGCGGTGCTCGACCGCAACGGCCTGCGGCCCGGCCGGTACTGGGTGACCAGCGACGGCCTGGTCGTGCTGGCCAGCGAGGTCGGGGTGCTCGACATCGACCCGGCCACGGTGGTCAGGAAGGGCCGGCTGCAGCCGGGCCGCGTTTTCCTGGCCGACACGGTGGCCGGCCGCATCGTGGAGGATGAGGAGGTCAAGGCGGCCCTCGCCGCCGAACACCCCTACGAGGACTGGCTGCACGCCGGCCTCATCCACCTGGATGACCTGCCCGACCGCCCCGACGGGGTGGCGGACCACGACGGAGAGGACCTGTTGACGCGGCAGCGGATACACGGGTACACCGAGGAGGAACTGCGGGTCATCCTGACCCCGATGGCCCGGGCCGGCGCGGAGCCGATCGGGTCGATGGGGACGGACACGCCGGTGGCGGTGCTCTCCAGCCGGCCGCGGCTGGTGTTCGACTACTTCACCCAGCTGTTCGCCCAGGTGACCAACCCGCCGCTCGACGCGATCAGGGAGGAGCTCGTCACCTCGCTCGGCACGATTACTGGGCCGGAACAGAACCTGCTCGAGCCGGTCCCGGCGTCCTGCCGCCAGATCGTGCTGCCCTACCCGGTGATCAGCGACAACGACCTGGCGAAGATCGCGGGTATCAACGACGACGGCAGCCTGCCCGGCCTGGCCTCGCACGTGGTCGACGGCCGCTACGACCCGCGCGGCGGCGGCGAGGGCCTGTGCGCCCGACTGGCCGAGATCTGCGCCGACGTTTCCGCGGCGATCGCTTCCGGTGCCCGCCTCATCATCCTCTCTGACCGGATGAGTACCTCCAATTCGCTGGTCCCGATCCCCTCGCTGCTGCTGACCGGGGCGGTGCACCACCACCTGATCCGGGAGAAATCACGGACCCGGGTGGGCTTGATCGTCGAGGCCGCGGATGTCCGCGAATGCCATCACGTGGCGCTGCTTATCGGGTATGGCGCCGCCGCCGTCAACCCCTATCTCGCCATCGCCACCGTGAGGGACCTAGTCCGCCGGGGTGTGCTGACCGGGATCAGCGAGAAGAAGGCCGAGGCCAACCTGCTCAAGGCCCTCGGCAAGGGGCTCCTGAAGATCATGTCCAAGATGGGCGTGTCCACCGTTGCCTCCTACACCGGCGCGCAGATCTTCGAGGCCATCGGCTTGGGCGCTGAGGTGATCGAGGTCTGCTTCGCGGGCACGACCTCGCGCCTGTCCGGCGTGGGCTTTGATGAGCTCGCCGAGGAGATCCGCCGACGGGTCGGCTACGCCATCTCCCCGGGGGTGGGAATGGCCTACCGCCGCCTGGAGGGCGGCGGTGACTACCAGTGGCGGCGTGACGGCGAGCCGCACCTGTTCAGCCCGGAGACGGTCTTCAAGCTGCAGCACGCCACCCGCAGCGGCCGGTACGAGGTCTTCAAGGAGTACACCACGCTGGTCGACGACCAGTCGCGGCGGCTGATGACGCTGCGGGGGCTGCTCCGCATCAAGGGCGTCGACCAGGAAACTGGCGCAGGGGGAGGTTCTGGCGTACCGCAGTCCGTTCGGGTCGATGATGTGGAACCCATCTCCAGCATCGTGCGGCGGTTCGCCACCGGCGCCATGTCCTACGGCTCGATCTCGGCCGAGGCCCACCAGACCCTAGCGATCGCGATGAACCGGCTGGGCGGCCGGTCGAACACGGGTGAGGGGGGCGAGGACCCGGACCGGTTCATCCCGGACGCCAACGGCGACCTGCGCCGCTCGGCGGTCAAGCAGGTCGCGAGCGGGCGGTTCGGCGTCACCAGCGAGTACCTGGTCAACGCCGACGACCTGCAGATCAAGATGGCGCAGGGGGCCAAGCCGGGGGAGGGCGGCCAGCTACCGGGGAACAAGGTGTACCCGTGGATCGCCAAGACGCGGTACTCCACGCCCGGCGTCGGCCTGATCTCGCCGCCGCCGCACCACGATATCTACAGCATCGAGGACCTCGCCGAACTGATCCACGACCTGAAGAACAGCAACCCAAAGGCGCGGATCAGCGTCAAGCTGGTTGCGGAGGTCGGCGTCGGCACCATCGCCGCCGGCGTCGCCAAGGCGCACGCCGACGTGGTGCTGATCAGCGGTCACGACGGCGGCACCGGGGCGTCACCGCTTTCCTCGATCAAACATGCCGGCGCGCCGTGGGAGCTGGGCGTGGCCGAGACGCACCAGACCCTGGTGCTGAACAATCTGCGCAGCCGCCTCTATGTCGAGACCGACGGGCAGATGAAGACGGGCCGCGATGTGGCTATCGCCGCGTTGCTCGGGGCGGAGGAATTTGGTTTTTCCACCGCTCCGCTCGTGGTGCTCGGTTGCATCATGATGCGGGTTTGCCACTTGAACACCTGCCCCGTCGGCGTGGCCACGCAGGATCCGCGCCTGCGCGAGCGGTTCACCGGCGAACCCGAACATGTCGTGAATTTTATGCGGTTTGTGGCGCAGGAGCTTCGCGAAATCATGGCCAGGCTCGGTTTCCGCACGCTCAACGAAATGATTGGCCGCACGGACAAAC
>JBKQQQ010000574.1:0-6305 GCA_052144275.1 Streptosporangiaceae bacterium | reverse complement strand
AATCTCTTCCCGCAGGCTGACCAGTTCGCGCGGTGCGGCTTCGCGACCCGGTGCCTCAAGGGTGAGAGGTGGCCGGGGCTGACGAGGACGGCGGCGTGCCCGGAGAGGTGACTGTGGGCGAGACGGTCGCGGAGGGCGTGGTGGTCGGGGTGCTGGGGACGGTCGGGGTCGCCGATGTCGGAGAGACTGTCGGTGTCGTCGTGGCGGTCGGAGTCACTGACGGAGTTGAGGTGGCGCTCGGGGTTGTCGTTGGTGTCGATGTCGGGGTGGTGGAGGGTGCCGGTGTGGATGTTGTCGCGGGCGGGGACTGGATCGGGCGGACGAGGTTGGGCCCGGTGCTGAGGCGGCCGGTGAGCAACAGCGCGATCGCGAGCGCCGCCACGGCGCCGACGGCGATCGCGCCGCCCGTCGCGATGCCAGCGGCGAAGGCGTGGCGCTCGCGCCGGTACTCGGTGTCGCGGCGCTCGCGCAGCCAGGCGGGGAGCGCGGCGCGGCGGGCGGCCCAGCTGTTGAACGGCGCGGCGGCCATGCCCAGCGTGGGCACGAACAGCAGGCCGGCCAGCAGCGGGCCGCTCAGGGTGCTTGTCTTGGTGAGCGCGCCGGCGATCCCGGCTGCGCCGAAGAGCGCGAGGACGGTCTCCGCCCAGTTGGCGCGCAGCGCGTGCCACCAGCTGGTCCGTTCGCTGGTCTTCGGGGTGCGCAGGAAGGCGGCCCTCTTCGCGAACAGGGCGAGCACCGAGGCACGGGCGACGACGAGCGAGGTGGACTGCCAGATGAAGAACGCGCCGATCGCGTCGCGCCAGGTCGCGCCGGTGCTGCTGCGCAGCAGCGCGATCGCGCGGACCAGGCCGAGCAGGACGAGCACGGGGACGGCGGCGACGAGGAAGATCGTCAGCTTGCGGAAGAGCTGCCCGCCGCCGGTTGCCAGGTTCACAGCGCCGGCCAGCAGGAAGACAAAGAACAGCAGTCCGAGCAGGTCGCCGTACCACTGCAGCGCGCCGGACAGGTAAGACCAGCGCTGGCCGGCCGACAAGTGGTTCTTTCTTGTCTCCTGGCCGGGGAGCAGGGACTTCCAGTGCATGCGCAGCAGCTGGATGCCGCCGAAGCACCAGCGGTACCGCTGCCCCTTGAGCGCCTCGAACGTCAGCGGCATGATCCCGCGGCCGCCGGACTCGTCGACGTGCATGCCGGACCAGCCCGCGCGGAGCAGCCTGAGCGAGATCTCCGCGTCCTCGGTGATGCACCATTCGTCCCAGCCGCCGAGCTCGTCGAGAGCGACTCTCCTGATCAAGCCCATGGTGCCGGCGAAGATCGCGCCGTCGCGTTCGTTCCTTGAGGGCTGGGAGACGGCGAAGAAGTACTTGTAGGAGTAGTAGAGCCGCCGGTAGTAGCGGGCGTGGTGCCAGTGGCGGTAGTCCTGCGGCGCCTGCACGAACCCGATCCACGGGTCGGCGAAGAGCGGCACGCAGTTGCGCAGCCATTCCGGCTCGACCTGGTAGTCGGAGTCGACGACGCCGATGATCTCGGCGTCCGGGTGGGTGAGATGCCGTAGCGCGTAGTTGAGCGCGCCGGACTTGTAGCCGGGCCAGTTCTCGAGGTGCTTGAACGTGACGTCGTGCCGCCGGCACCAGGACTCGACCGGGCGCCACAGCGACTCGTCGTCGGTGTTGTCGTCGATGAGGACGATCTGCACCCGCGGGTAGTCGAGGCGCAGCAGCGCGCGGAGCGTGTCGATGACCATGCCCGGCGGCTCGTTGTGCGCCGGGACGTGCACGCTGATCAGGGGCGGAGGATTATCGGCCGCCGGGCCCACCGCCCGCAGCATCGCGGTGGGCAACCGCCGGCGCGGGTCAAGCGGGGCGCGCCTGCGGTGCCAGTGCGCGGTGCCGAGCGCGTCGCACAGTTCCCACAGGTATGCGCAGGACATCAGGGCGGCGACCACCTCAAGGCACCACAGCAGCACGCCGCCGGCCGTGCTCGCCGGGCCGAGGTGGCTGGCGAAGGTCCACTCAAGCGCGTATACCAGGTAGACCGCGAAGAGGTAGGTGGACGACGCCCAGCACAGGTGCGCCCGCGGCGACCAGTTCTTGGTGACCGGGAGCCAGAGCAGGCCGGCCAGCGCCACGGCCGTCCCGCCGATGACGAGGTTGCCTTCGGTCGCCTTCAGCAGGTACAGCACGCCGGCCGCCGCGGCGGCGAGCACCGCGGACCCGGCGACGGCCAGGATGACCCGCCATATCGCGGCCCAGGCGCCCGCCGACCGCTCATGGTGCCTGGCCGGCAGGAAAAGCGCGGCGGAACCGAGCGGCGCGGCGACGAGTCCGCCGATAACCAGTGCCTCAAGCATGAAAGGCTCCCCGCATCGGAAAGGTCATTTCCAGCTTGGGTCCCGCGCCAGCCAATAGGGTCGTGTCCAAAGTCCCGATTGAACCGCCAATTTTCCCGATGTAGCGCGGGGCCGGTCCGGCCACGCGGCGCTCGGCGGGCGCGACGCGCGGGCTCACCTGCCCAGGTACGTCGCTACCGCCGCGGTGAACGCCGCGAGAGCGTACGGGTCGTCTTCGAGGCGCCAGTCCTGGTGGTAGAGGCCGGCGTGCTGCGCCGCGTCGAACCAGACCACCCCGGCGAGACGCTCCGCGCGGACGCCCGCGAACAGCGCGTCGATCTGGCTTTCCCGGTCCGTAGTGGTGCCCACGGCGGTCTCGGCGATCAGCAGCGGTGCGCTGCTGAACGTGCGGATATCCGCGATGGTCGACCCGAACACCGACCCGAAGGTATCCGTAGCCAGGTAGAAGTAGCCGGCGATACCGGTCCAGTTGACCCACGCCGCGCCCGGCCACCACTGGCTCAGCGAACTCGACGCCCCTTGGATGGAGTTGACCGTCCACAGCCAGGTGACATTGGCTGCTCCCGCAGCGCGGAAGACCCGCACGACGTGCCGCCAGGCGGCCACGAACGTCGCGGGCGCGGTGTGGCCGTAGCCCCAGGAGTACCAGGTGCCGTTCATCTCGTGGCCGAACGACAAGATCACCGGATGGCCGAAGGCGACGACGGCGTCAGCGAAGGAACGCAGGTAGGCGTCGGAGCCGCCCGCGGCGATAGAGGCGAGCGTCACGCCCTTCGGCTCAAGCTGGACGAGCACATAGACGTCATGGTCCCAGGCCGTCTGCGCGAACGACGTGCTGAACGGTTCGTTCCACGGCGAGTAGTACACGACGATCGTCGGCTTGACGCCGGTCGCGTCAGTGAACTCCGCGATCTGCGACCAGCTACCCGGCGCTCCCGGTTCGTAGACACCAACCAGCGGGTTTGCCGGGGCGGGGACCGGCGTCAGGGGCTGCTGCGACGTCAGCGGGGTCAGGCAACCCGTGGCCGCCAGCAAGACGGCGACGACTATCGCCGCTATCGTGACCCTTCGCACAATGACGCCTCCACGCGGAGGAAGCCCTGCGAAAATGCGCCTCTAGTAACAGTTCCCGCGACCCCGCGAACCCGCCCGACATGCACTGCCCCTCCCGGCGTTGTCATGGCGTCGGGGGCCGCGGTGAGCGTATGAGGTCGATGCCCCTGCCGGTAAGTCCGTCCAGTTCCCAGCCGTCGCCGCGAACGTGGATGGTCAGCTCCATGTCCCCCAGCCGCAGGTTGTCCAGGTGCAGGGGCAGGTAGCGGTCTGGGATCGCTGGCGCGCACCAGAGGCGGTGATCCGGCAGTTGGGGGTCGAGCCGCAGCAAGCCCCGCAGAAGTTCCAGGGGGGCGGCAGCGGCCCAGGCTTGCGGGGAACATGACGTTGGGTAGGGGACTGGGGCGGGGAAATCGCTTCGGGAGTATCCGCAGTACAACTCGGGCAGGCGGTGGCCGAAATGGGTGGCTGCATCCAGGATCGCCGTGGCGACCTGCTGGGCGTGCTCCACGAATCCATAGCGCATGAGGCCGCTGGCGCAGATGGCGTTGTCGTGCGGCCACACGGACCCGTTGTGGTAGCTCATCGGGTTGTAGCAGGCCATCGAGGTGGCGAGGGTGCGGATGCCCCAGCCGCTGAACATCTCATCGGACAGCAGATGGTCAGCGACCTGCGCCGCCTTGTCCTGGTCGGCGATGCCGGTCCAGAGGCAATGCCCGATGTTGGAGGTCAGCGCGTCGATCGGCCGTTTGTCCCGGTCCAGTCCCGCGGCGAACCAGCCGTGCTCGGGTAGCCAGAACGCCTCGTTGAAGTCCTCCTTCAGCTGGCGGGCCTTGCCGGACCAGCGCTGGGCGCCGTCGGTGTCGCCTGCTTCCTGGGCCAAGCGCCCTCGCGCGAGGTAGGCGGCGTAGGTGTAGCCCTGGACTTCGGCGAGAGCGATCGGCGGCTGGGCGATCCGGCCGTCAGCGAAGTTGACCCCGTCCCATGAGTCCTTCCAGCCCTGGTTGGCCAGGCCGTGCTCGGTCTTGCGGGCGTATTCGACGAACCCGTCGCCGTCGGCGTCGCCGTAGCGTTCGACCCACTCCAGTGCGCGATCGGCGTGCGGAAGCAGCGCCCGCACCTGCGCGTCATGGCGCCCCCACCGGCTCAGCTCACCGAGCAGCATGACAAACAACGAGGTGGCGTCGGCGGTTCCGTAGTAGACGCTGCCGCCGCCGAGCGCGAGTGACGCGGCCGGGCCGAAGCGCATCTCGTGCAGGATCCGCCCTGGCTCCTCCTCCGAGGCCGGGTGTTCGGCCCGGCCTTGATGGTCGGCCAGCGTCTGCAGGGTGCCGACCGCAAGGGAGGCATCGAGCGGCAAGGCCATCCAGGAGGTCAGCAGCGAGTCGCGGCCGAACAGGGCCATGAACCAGGGCACGCCAGCCGCCACGACGGCCCGCTCAGGGTGGCCGGGGTCGAAGATCCGGAGCACCCCGAGGTCCTTGATGCTCTCGCGCAGCACGGCGGCGAAGTCGCCATCCGCCGTCCGCAGCTGTGGGCTGCGGCGCCGCCAGTCCCTGAGGTTGCGGGCGGGCGTGGTGTGCTCGATCGGCTGGCCGCAAGGATGGTGCAGCGACAGTTCCCTGCCATCGACAGATGGGACGGTCTCGACGCAGGTGCTCCATTCTCCCCGCGGCGGAACCGTCACCTGCCAGCGCAGCCCTCCGGTGATCGCCTCAGCGCCCTGGCCGGAACGCACGAACACCCCGTGCTCGTGTCCGCCGCCCCGCCATACGATGTGCAGATGAGAGTCCCCGGTGCGGACGCGCACGTCGTGCCGCGGATGCACCCATCCCTCTTTCACCTCGAACAGGTCCGCGAAATCGGCCTCTGCGGTCAGGACGACCGCGCAGGTGACAGCGAGTGGGGCGTCATTGCGCAGCGACACGTCCTCCCGCATGCCTTCTCCCACGTAACGCCGCCGCACGACGAGCAACGTGCTCTCGGCAAGGCCCGGATGGGGCGGCACCCGGCTCAGGAATGTCGCGGCAAACGGCTCGCCGTGCTGCACGGTCAGCAAAGACGGCGCGGTGCCATCGAGGGTCAGCTCCCAGCGGGACACGACACGGGTGTCACGCACGAACAGCCCTTGTGAGCCGCCGGGGACGATATCACCTCCGGGCCCGCTGATACAGAAGGCGGATCCTTCGATCAGCGTCACCGAACTCGCACCGAAACCATCGGCGGACGGAGGCCCGCTGAACGCCCACTGCCGGGTCACGCCGACGCCCTCGGGGCCAGCTGCTGCGGCCCGGCGCCCGGCGCGGCGTACCTGAGGTCAGCCAGCGGATAGCGGCCGCTGAGCACCCGCCGGTAGAGACGGACGTGGTCACGGGCCATCCGGTCGAGGGAGAACAACTGCTCGGCTGCCGCACGGCACCGACGGCGCTCAATGCCGGGAACCTGCCCGATCGCGGCCGTCATGGCGTCCTCGTCGGCGCACAGGAAACCGGTCAGGCCGTGTTCGACGATCTCCGGTGCCGCGCCGTTCGGGAACGCCAGCACAGGCGTTCCCGTCGCCAGCGCCTCGGCCATCACCAAGCCGAACGGCTCAGGCCAGCTGATCGGGTTCAGCAGGGCGGTGGCCCCGCGGAACAACTCCACCCGCTCGGCCAGTGTCCGCTCCTGGAGCATCTCGGCATCAGGCCCGAGCAACGGCCGCACACAACGCCGGTAGTAGGCGCGTTCCCCGGCCTCACCCATCCTGGTCACGATCACCAGCCGTTTCCCTGCACGCCTGGCGATCCGCACGGCGCGGTCCACGCCCTTGTCCGGCGACATCCGCCCCATGAACAGAAGGTATCCGCCTTCACCAGGCCCAAACCGGTACACGTCCAGGTCAATGCCATGGTAGATGACCGCCGCG
>JBKQQQ010000573.1:0-2921 GCA_052144275.1 Streptosporangiaceae bacterium | reverse complement strand
GCGGGCGGCTCTGGCGCGGATTCCCGCGTCTGCGGCAGGGTCTCTGCTGGCCAGGGCACAGCAGCCGACGGGGCAGGCGCGGACGACGCGGGTGCTGTCGGCGCGGGGACAGCGGCCGCGGCAAGCTCTTCGGTATCGGCGGGTACCGAAGCGGACGCGAAGGGCACCGGCGGCGGGGATGCCGCCGGTGGCGCCGGCGGGGCCGATAGCGGCGGGGCCAACCCGGGCTGGTCCAGTACGGGTGCGGCGGCCGGACGGGACTGAAGGCGGAGCATCCAGCGCGCCTCGGGCTTGGCCGTCGTCACGGGCACCTGAGGCGACGCGAGTGTTTCCTGGGGGCCCGCCTCGTCCGGCGAGGCCGCCGCTAGCGAAGCAGGAGCGGCGGAGCCAGCGGCGCGACCGGGCAACCGGGCTAGGCCGGCAACCAGCCCGGAGCGAAGCCTGCGTGCAGGACCGGTGGCGGGTTCCGAGCGGGGCGGGGCACCGCACTCTGGGCTGGTCGCTGGCTCTGTGCCTGCCGCCGGTTCTGGGCTGGTCGCTGGCGCCGGTCCGTGACCGGCGCTCGATTCGGGTGCGGGGCTGGCTCCCGGGAACGGGCCAGTCTCGGGGAACGGGCCAGTCTCGGGGAACGGGCCAGCCTCGGGGAACGGGCCAGCCTCGGGGAACGGGCTCGGTTCCGGGGTCGGGCGGAGCAGCGGCAACAGGCTAGCGTCGGGTGACGGCCAGGACGCCGGGGCGTACGGTTCGCTCAGGCCGCGGACGCCGGGATCGGAATCGTGCGCGACCTCAAGCGCCCTGACATCCGGCGCTCCCGAAGGATGCGGCGAGATCATCCACGCTGGACGATGGCGTGGTTCAGGCCCCGGTTTGGCGGCGGAGCCAGTCGCCGCGGTGTCCGGCTCAGATCTGCGCGGCCACGGGGACCACGAAGGCTCGGCATCCGGTTGCGGCTTGGCCCGTTTCGGCGTCCGGTGAGCCGGTGCCCGTTCAGGTACGGGCACATGCGCCGGCGCTGCTGGTGCCGCCGGCCCAGCTGACGGTGACACGACCGGCGGCGAGGCCGGCTGCTGCGCTGATGCCAGCGGCAGGGCGACCGGCCGCCCGGCAACCGGATGCACCAAGGCCTGGGGTGACTCCTCCGCGGGCACCTGCAGGACAGGCGCAACCGACTGGGCTTTGGCCGTGGACTTCTTCGCCTTCTTGGGCCGGGCCTTCGGCGGATGCAGGTGCCACACCCGGGCGCTCACCAGGATTTCATCTTTCTCCGCGAACGGGGCCATCCGGCACCAGGTCCGCGGTTCGGCGACGTACCTAAGTTGCGAACTCACCAGCTCAGGCAACCGCTTGCTTTCAATGACCGGCCTCGTGCACAGCCAGGTGAGCACTCCGGGAGGAAGTACGTAAAGCCATACCAAGGTGTGGTTAAACGGCAATCCGACAGCGATGAGGAACACAACATAAGGAACAGTAATCGCGGTAAAGACGCCGATCCAGGTGATCGGCAAAGGTGCTGGCAGCCGAAAATCGTATAGCTTGTAGAGCCGCTTTTCGATTCGCCAGATATTCGTATAAGTGGGAAGATCCACTAGTGGCGCGCTCCTTCTTCCTGACTCAGGATCAGTGGACTCCGAGCGCGTTCGCTATGCCGGTGGCGAGCGTCTGCACGATACTTGGCGTGTAGAAGACGACCGCAATGGCCACGGCAAGTACCATGAACTGCACGAATCGGGTGATCTCACGAGTGAAGAGGAAGAAGATCGCTACGATCCCGACGATACCCAGGAACAATGGCCCGAACAGACCCTGCAGGTACGTCACGAGACCCTGCGTACTCAAGGCCACTGGAGCCATCGCGGCGGTGAGAGAAGTATACATAACATGTCCCTTCCGGGATCAAATGACCATCCACAGATTGATGTCGTATGCCGCTCGAGCAGGTTGGAGTAAATGGGATGTGCCTGCGCGGGCTGACGCGGACACGGCGGGTGCGGGGGGCGTGCCGTCTGGGCGCGCTGAGGCCGCGGCGGGCAGGACGGCCGGAGCCGACCAGGCCGGCCGGCGAACCGGGGATGGGCAGGTTTGAGGGAAGCCGAACCGGGGAGGACAGTCCCGGCGACGAGCGACTCACGGCAGTCGGCCCAGTCGGAGCCCGGTTCGTGCGAGCCAGGCCAGCCGGAGCCGAGTTCGCAGGAGCCAAGTTCGCCGAGGGTCGGCGAGCCGGGCACGGTGCGATGGTAAGCGGGCATGACGACGTCGGTAGGCCCTGTCCTGGTCATCGGGCACCCACCGCCTCAGTCGACGCTCCAATCCCTTTTACATACCATTTCCCGCTATGCAGGTCGACAACCGACATACCATATGTCACTTCGAGTTTCGATGCTATCCCCAGATTTGCAGAAGCCGCGGCCTGATCGGGGAGCTGCCATATTACGGTCACCGTTATCTGCCTGGTCGCGCCGCCTCGCGGCACGACAAGCGCGCCGATCGAGTCAAAGGTCACCGCGCCGCCTAGCCCGGTCAGCGATGTGCCGCGAACTGCGAACCGGTTCAGCGTGGCACTGTCGCCGCTGGCGTAGGCCTGGAAAAAGGCCGGCAGTTCATTCATCAGCTGGCTTTGGGCCACCGGATCCGAACTCGGCGGGGCAGGAGCCGGTGGCGAAATCTGCGGCGGCGCGGACAGCCAGGCAGGCTCACCGGAGACCACGACGCCGCCGGCCGAAGCGGCTACCGGCACGCCCAGCTGGATCAGCTGGCCATTGACCAGGGCGAGCAGCGTCACGACGGCATGCTGCGGATCCCGCACGGTGATGCCCGCGACCTGCTCCGCCTGCAGGTTGAGCTGACCGGTGCCGTTCCAGCCCAGGTTCGGGTTGGCCGCCAGCACGCCGGCCGGCACGAAGGCCGCCAGGGCCTGCTCCCGC
>JBKQQQ010000572.1:0-3872 GCA_052144275.1 Streptosporangiaceae bacterium | reverse complement strand
GCGCCGGGCTGGTTGACGATGGAGAAGTCGGTCGGCGTGATGGCGGGTTTCTGGGCGGCGGCGGCGGCGATGGTCTGGGTGGACGGGAGGACGTAGTAGCCGGCCTGGTTGCGGATTGCGGCGAACGGCAGGACCAAGCCCTGGGAATAAGCCTGCTCGACGTATCCGATGGAGAAGGGGGTGCGGAACACTGTGGAGGTCACACTGCCGTTGCCTTCGGCCCCCTCCCCGACCGGCCAGTTCAGCGTCTTGCCGGTGCCGACCTTGGCCGCCCAGGTGGGGTCGACGCTGGACAGGTAGTTGCTGAAGATGTAGGTGGTGCCGCTGCCGTCGGAGCGGTGCACGACGGCGATCGACGCGGCCGGGAGGGTGATGCCCCGGTTGAGGGCGGTGATGGCCGGGTCGTTCCAGTGAGTGATCTGGCCGAGGAAGATGGCCGCGAGGACCGGGCCGGTCAGGTGCAGCCGGGCGCCCGCCGGGAGGTCCAGGTTGTAGGCCACGCCTTCGGCGCCTAGGGCGTCGGGCACCTGGGTGACCGGGCCCCCTTTGGCGGCTGCTAGCTCGCTGGCGTTCATGGGCACGTCGGAGGCGCCGAAGTCGACCTGCTGGGCGCTGATCGCGGCGATGCCCGCGCTGCTGCCCACGACGGCGTAATTCACGGTGACCGCAGGGTAAAGCTGGTGGTATCTGGCGAAGGCCAGGGCGAAGAACGGGGCGACATACGTCGAACCCGCCCCGGTGAGGGTGCCCGCGGAGCCTGCACCGGTGCCGGTGGCGGCGGCCGGGGTCGCCGGGACCGGGGGTGACGTTGTCGTGCTGGTGCACGCGGCCAGGGCAAGGACGCCGATCGCGGCCGCGGCGATGCTGATGGTCTTGATCAAGGCCCGGTGGGACTTCGGACCGTGCCTACCGTCGTTGGCTGGCATTGGTTTTCCTTTGCGGCTGGGACGGGCTTAGGGCTGCCTGGCGTGCCGGACCCAGGCTTGGGCGCCGATCTGGACCGCGTCCCACGGGCTACCCAGGGGCGGGGTGTAGGACAGGTCGAGGTCGCTGATGGCGTCGACGGTCATGTTGTGGAAGATCGCGGTGGCGGCGATGTCGATGCGCTTGGCGATCTCGGCGTGCCGGTGACCGAACAGCTGCACGCCCAGGAGCTGGCCGGTAGCCCGGTCGCCGGTAAACCGCATGTGGATGCGGTGGCTGCCGGGGTAGTAGGCCTTGTGATCATCAGCCTCGGCGGCCACGGTGACCGGCTCGAAGCCGGCCGCTATGGCTTCGTGGTCGCGCAGCCCGGTCCGGGCGGCGGCCTGGTCGAAGATCTTCACGACCTGGGTGCCGAGGCTGCCCGCGAACTCCCTGGTCCCGCCGAGGGCGTTCTCCCCGGCCACCCGGCCCTGCTTGTGCGCGGTGGTGCCCAGCGGCAGGTACGTCTCGCCGAGCAGCCGGTGATGGGTGATCACGCAGTCCCCGGCCGCGTACACCTCCGGCAGCCCGGTCCGCATCATGCGGTCGACGGTGATGGCGCCGCGGGCGCCGAGGGTGGCGCCAGCGCTGACGGCCAGGCTGACCTCGGGCCGGACACCGACGACGACCAGGACCATGTCGGCCTGCCGGGTCACGGCCGTGCCGTCGGCTGCGGTGGCCTCGACCCGCAGCCGGGCTGCCTGGCCTGCCGGGTTGCGGCTGATCGCCCGGACGGTGGTGCCGGTCAGGACCTGGACGCCGCGGGCGACGAGCTCGGCGTGCACCAGCGCGCCGAGGTCGGGGTCGACGGTGGGCAGTACCTCTGGCAGCTGCTCCATCTGGGTGACCTGCAGGCCGCGGACGGTCAGCGCATCGGCCATTTCGAGGCCGATGTAGCCGGCGCCGACGATGACCGCGCTGGCCGGGGCGGCCTGGGTGAGGGTGCGCATGACGGCGAAGGTGTCGCCCATCGAGTGCAGCAGGTGCACCCCGTCATCAGGGCCGAGAGCGCCGGGCCCGGCCAGGCCGCTGATCGGGGGCCGGACCGGGACCGCGCCGGTACCCACGACGAGCTTGTCATAGCCCAGCAGTTCCTCGGTGCCGTCGGCGGAGGTGACCAGGAGCTTGCGGGCGGCGACGTCGATCCGGCGTGCGGTGGTGTCCAGCCGCAGCGACATCCCGGTCGCTTCCAGGTCGGCGATGCTGCGGTGGGCGAGGTTGCGCCAGCGGGGCACCTCGCCGGAGACGTAGTAGGGGATACCGCAGATCGAGAAGTTGGGGTAGGCGTCCGCGACGACCACGCTGACCTCGGCGGCGGGGTCGAGTTCGCGGGCCCGCAGTGCGGCGCTGATCCCCGCGTCGCTGCCGCCGATCGCTATGAGGTGCATGGGATCTCCCGTTCGGCTGGCCGGTTACTGCGGCCGGCGATAGTCAGCAGCCCGGCCCGCGGATGGGTGGCTTCCATCGGCAGTTCCCGGGTAGTCCGGGCCGGGGCGGGCCGGGTCGGCCTGGGGCTCTGCGCCTGGCCAGTCCCGGTGGTGGGGGACGATGATGTCAGCGGCCTCCGCGGGCGTGAGGCGGGGATACAGCGCCCGGATCACCGCCACGGCCAGGGCCCCGCCGATAACCTGGGCGGCGATGTAGGCCGGCGCGGAGGCGGGTGCGATGCCGGCGAATGTATCGGAGAACATCCGGCCAATGGTGATCGCCGGGTTGGCGAAGCTGGTCGAGGAGGTGAAGAAGTACGCCGCGCCGATGTACGCCCCGACCGCGGCCGGGGCGGACCGGGACCGCCCGGACCGGGCCAGCGCGAAGATCACCACGATGAGCCCCAAGGTGGCGATGACCTCGGACAGGAAGTGCGCAGGCGTGGCCCGGTGCTTGGCCGAGATGCTGACCGCAGGCAGGGCGAACATCAGGTTCGCCGCCACTGCCCCGCCGATGCAGCCGGTCACCTGCGCGGGCAGGTAGGCCGCGGCGTCGCGCCAGGACAACCCGCCGAAGGCCGCATCAACGAAGGACACCACCGGGTTGAAATGGCCGCCGGAGACCGGGCCGAACATCAAGATGATCGCGAACAGCCCGGCCGCGGTCGCCGCCGCGTTCTCCAGCAACTCCAGGCCGGTCTCCCCCGGCGACAGGCGCTGCGCCGCGATCCCCGAGCCGACCACCACCGCGGCCAGGAACGCGCTGCCGAGGAACTCCGCGGCCAGCCGGCGCCACAACATGACAGGCGTGCTGCTCACGGCACCCATCTTGACGGATCCCATTAGCTCAGTCAAGATTGAGTCAATGAAAGCTGAGCTAATGCCGGGGGTGGCGGAGAGGGCCGCGGTGCACGCGGCGCTGGCCGACCCGGCCCGGCTGCACATCATCGATACCCTCGGCACCGGCGACACGTCCCCGTCGGAACTGGCGGCCATGCTCGCGATGCCGTCGAACCTGCTCGCGCACCACCTGCACGTGCTGGAGCAGGCCGGGCTCCTCACCCGCCGCCGCTCCGACGGCGACCGCCGCCGCACCTATCTCCAGCTCATCCCCGGCGCGCTGGAGTCGCTGACCCGCCCCGCGGCGCGGACGGCCGGGCGGGTGCTGTTCGTGTGCACCGCCAACTCCGCCCGCTCCCACCTGGCCGCCGCGCTGTGGCGCCGCGCCAGCACCGTCCCCGCCGCCTCGGCCGGCACCAAGCCCGCCGCGCGGGTCGACCCGGGCGCCATCGCCGCCGCCAGGCGTCACCGCCTGCCGATGCGCCGCCTGCGGCCCTGCCACATCAGCGACGTCCGGCAAGACGGCGACCTCATCATCACCGTGTGCGACCTGGCCCGCGAGGAACTGGGCCGCCAGGCTGCGGTGCACTGGTCCGTCCCGGACCCGGTCCCGGCCGGCGATCCCGCCAGCTTCGACGCGGC
>JBKQQQ010000571.1:0-2980 GCA_052144275.1 Streptosporangiaceae bacterium | reverse complement strand
GAGGCCCGAGGCCCGAGGCGCGAGGCTCTAGGCGTAAAGCCG
The DNA here is from genome assembly GCA_052144275.1 of Streptosporangiaceae bacterium. Lineage (GTDB taxonomy): Bacteria > Actinomycetota > Actinomycetes > Streptosporangiales > Streptosporangiaceae > Palsa-504. Next base: position 2,938 of record JBKQQQ010000571.1, on the reverse strand, counting down.
AGGGCCGCCGCTCTGCCGAACTGCCCCGGGCCATCAGCTCGATCGGCAGTTCCTGCCGCCGCGGGCGGACCCGCTCCCCGCGCATCAGCGCGCACAGTCGCCGTGCGCCCTCGGCCCCGCTGAGGGCCAGCGGCTGCCGGACCGTGCTGAGGTCGAGGAAGGCGGCGGACTCGATGTCGTCAAAGCCGACGACCGACAGCCGCTCGGGTATCGCCACGCCGAGCCGGTCCGCCGCGGCCAGGACGCCGATGGCCTGGGTGTCGGAGGCCGCGAAGATCGCCGATGGGGGATCGGGTGACTTCAGCAGCCGCGCCGCGTGCTCGGCTGCGGTGGCGGCATCATGCGGGCCCCGCCGGATCAGGCCGGGCTCCACGCGGATGCCCGCCCCGGCCAGGGCCTGCTTGTACCCGCGCAGCCGGTTGGCCGAGGAGGTGAAGCCAAGCCCGGCCGGGGAGCGGCTGAACGGCATGTCGCCGACGAAGCCGATCCGGCGGTGCCCCAGCGCAATCAGGTGGCCGGTCGCCAGTCGGCCGCCGGCCACGTCGTCGATAACCGTCTGCGGCACCCCAGGGTTGACCGCGTCCACGCCGACCAGCGCGACTCCAGCCCGGGCGAACTGGTCAAGCTGGTCGCGGGACAGCGGCAGGCAGACGGCCAGGACTCCGTCGGCCCGGTGAGTGGGCAGCAGGGCCTCAAGGTGCCGGTCCCGTTCCAGCGGGCTGTCGACGTTGTAGACGATTGTGTCGTAGCCTTGCTCCTCCAGGACCGCCAGCGCGCTGGCCACCCGCATCACGGTCGACGGCCGGGTCAGGTGGGCGACGATGAGCGCCACGGTGCGCGGCGTGCCGCGCACGAGAGCCGCCGCCGCGCGGCTCGGCCGGTACCCGAGCCGGTCGATTGAGTCGAGCACAGCTCGCAGGGTGGACTCGCGCACCTGCTCGCTTCCGTTGAGCACCCGCGAGACCGTGCCGACACCCACCCCGACGTCGGCGGCCACGTCCGCGATGGTGATCCGCCGGACGGCGGGCACCGGTCCGGTCGCAGGCGGCGGCGCCGACGCCGCGGGCAGATCTTCCCCCGGGAGCGTCGATGCTCCCGCGGGCAGATCGACTTCCTGGAAGCGTTTCCACGTCAGCGCAGAGGGAGTCCCGCCCCGTGCCGGAGGACCCTCAAGAGCCCTGCCCTGTTCAGCTCCGGCGCCGTCACCCGCCTGGCCTGCCCTCTCGTCTGCTCGGCCGGCGTCCCGGCCAAACCCTCCGGTGCTCTCGCCGAGCCGCAGCTCGGTCGGCACCACCTCGCCCGTATTGTCGTCGGGCCCGTGGTCGATCTGTTTCAGCGCCCGGGCCACCACTCGCCGGGCGATGTCATCGACCGGGATGGCCACGCTGGTCAGCCGCGGATGAATCATCGCGGCTGCGGCACTGCCGTCAAAACCGGTGACGGCGAGGTCCTGGCCGATCCGCAGCCGCAGTTCCGCCGCCACGCTGTAGACCACGCCGGCGAGCCGGTCGCTGCCGGTCACGATGGCGTCGGGGCGCAGGTCTGGCCGTCTGGCGGTGAGCAGCGACCGGACCTTCGTACGGGCGCTGGCGTCCTCTACCAGCAGCTCCTGGCCGACCGAGATCCCGTGGCTGGCCAGCCCGGCCTGGAACCCGGCCGTTCGTTCGGTGTCCCAGTGGTTCGCCGACCGGTAACCCAGGAAGGCGATCCGCCTGAACCCCCTGGCCAGCACGTGCTCCACGGCCGTGGCGACGGCGCCGCGGTTGTCGATGTCGACCCAGTGCTGCGGCAGCGCCGGACCGGTCCGGCCGAAACACGCGAACGGTATCCCGGCCTCGGCCAGCAGCATTACCCGCGGATCGTCCGGTTGGAGCTCGGAGAGCAGGAAGGCGTCCACGCTCCGGCTGGCGATGAGGCGGCGTATGTCGTCGCGCGGGTCCGCGTCCGGGACGACGATCACCATGCTGTAACCGCGCCGTGCGCTCGCCGCCGCCAGCGACTGAAGAAACTGCTGCATGATGTAGTTGCCGGGGAACAACTGAACGCGCGGCAGGACGTAGGCGAACTGCATGGTCCGGCGCGAGCGCATGCTCCGCGCGCCATGGAGCGGGTGAGACCCCAGGGTGGCCACGGCGTCGAGCACCCGGGCCCGGGCAGCGTCGCCCACCCGCCCGCTGCCATTGAGCACGTTCGAGACCGTTTGCCGGGATACGGCGGCGGCGCGCGCCACGTCCTCGATCGTTACCTGACGTGCGATGGCGGTTCTGGCCTGGCTTGATCGAGACCTTGTCACCAAACCTCCAGCGTGGATGCCCCGTCGTTCACGGCGGGGAGGAATTGCGTACGGCGGGCCTCCCGTGGTTTTACGGTCGTAGCTGTCATCCTGTAAGGGTGAGGACGGCGTACCGGTGCCGGGCGTACCCCGACGAGGCGCAGCAGCAGATGCTGACGCGCACGTTCGGCTGCGTCCGCGTGGCGTGGAACCGGACTCTCGCGGAACGGCACCGGCTCTACCGCATTGAGGGCAAGAGCCTGTCCTATGCCGCATCTGACGCCGCGCTGACGGTCCTGAAGAAGGACCCGGAACTGGCGTTCCTGAACGAGGTGTCGTCGGTCCCGCTCCAGCAGGCGCTGCGGCACCAGCACAAGGCGTTCGGCGCGTTCTTCGCCGGGCACGCCCGGTACCCGCGGTTCAAGTCCCGCCGCGGCAGGCAGTCCGCGACCTACACCCGGTCGGCGTTCTCCATGCGTAACGGGCGGTTGCGGCTGGCGAAGACGAGCGCGCCGCTGAGCTTCGCATGGACGTGGCCCGATGCGGACGTGGCCGGGCTCGACCCGACGTCGGTGACCGTCTCCCGGGACCCGTGCGGACGCTGGTACGTCTCCTTCGCCGTCGATGTACCCGACCCGGAGCAGCTCCCCGCCACGGGCGCCGTCG
>JBKQQQ010000570.1:0-4827 GCA_052144275.1 Streptosporangiaceae bacterium | reverse complement strand
GGAGGACACCGGCGTGTCCCTGATACCGAGACGGCCGACGCGGTGCCTTGCGCCCCTCATCGAGTGGATCATCAGGGCATCTAACCCGCCGTACCCGCCGGGGTGCTTGGGGCGGGATTCAGTTGCGACACAGCACCTGGACCGACCGGCTGGGCACGCCGATCACGTCGCCCGGTCTGACCACGGTCACGCCCTGGGCTGAGATCAGCGGCGCCGCAGTGTCGAGGACCTTCGACCACAGCGCGCCGTAACGGGGCGCGGGGAGGGTGAACTCCAGGTCAAGCTCGCTGGCGTTGAACAGCAGCAGGAACGAGTGGCTGCGGATCGGCTGGCCACGCCAGTCCGGTTCGCTGATCGCGTCGCCATTCAGGAAGACGGCCAGGGACTTGGCGGAGCCAGCCTGCCAGTCGGCGTCGGTCATCTCCTGGCCGGCCGGAGTGAACCACGCGATGTCCCTCAGCTGGCCGGGCCCCCCGCGGATGTCCTGCCCTTGGAAGAAGCGGCGGCGCCGGAACACGGGATGGTCCGCGCGGAACTGGACGAGCCCCCGGACGAACTGCGGCAGTGCCTGGTTGCTCCGTTGCGCGACCGATCCTCCGCGCCTGGCCGGCCGGCCCGCAGCCGCGGCCTCGCCGGCTGCCGTCCAATCAACCCACGAGATCTCGTTGTCCTGGCAGTAGGCGTTGTTGTTGCCCCGCTGGGTGTGTCCCAGCTCATCGCCGGCCAGCAGCATCGGCACGCCCTGTGACAGCAGCAGCGTGACCAGGAAGTTGCGCTTCTGCCGCTCCCGCAACACCAGGGTGTCCGGGTCATCGGTGGGGCCCTCGGCGCCGCAGTTCCAGGACCCGTTGTCGTCGCTGCCGTCCCGGCCGTCCTGGCCGTTGGCCTCGTTGTGCTTGTGGTCATAGGAGACCAGGTCGGCCAGGGTGAAGCCGTCATGGCAGGTGACGAAGTTGACCGAGGCGACCGGGCGCCTGCTGTCCTGCTGGTACAGGTCGCTGGACCCGGTCAGCCGGGAGGCGAACTCCGGTAGCGTGGCGGGCCGGCCGCGCCAGAAGTCCCGTACCGTGTCCCGGTACTTCGCGTTCCACTCGCTCCACAGCGGCGGGAAGTTACCGACCTGGTAGCCGCCGTCGCCGACATCCCACGGCTCGGCGATCAGCTTGACCTGGGAGACCACCGGATCCTGCTGGACCAGGTCGAAGAACGCCGACAGCCGGTCCACCTCGTAGAACTGCCGGGCGAGCGCGGCGGCGCGAGCGAACCGGAAGCCGTCCACGTGCATCTCGAGCACCCAGTAGCGCAGCGAGTCCATGATCATCTGGAGCACGTGCGGGTGCCGCATCAGCAGGCTGTTCCCGGTGCCGGTGGTGTCCATGTAGTACCGCCGGTCGTTGTCGGCCAGCCGGTAGTAGGCGGAGTTGTCGATGCCGCGGAAGGACAGCGTGGGCCCCAGGTGGTCGCCCTCGGCGGTGTGGTCGTACACCACGTCGAGGATGACTTCGATCCCGGCATGGTGCAGCGCCCGGACCATGGATTTGAACTCTGGGACCTGCTCGCCCCGGGTGCTGCCGGCCGCGTAGGCGTTGTGGGGGGCGAAGAAGCCGATGGTGTTGTAGCCCCAGTAGTTGCTCAGCCCGAGCCTGGCCAGGACACCTTCCGGCACGAACTGGTGGACCGGCATGAGCTCGACCGCCGTGACGCCGAGTTCGTGCAGGTGCGAGATGACAGCGGGATGCGCCAGCCCCTGGTAGGTGCCGCGCTGCTCCTCCGGGATGAGCGGATACAGCTTGGTCAGGCCGCGGACGTGCGCCTCATAGATCACGGTCTCGTCGTAGCGTGTCCGCGGCAGCCGGTCGACACCCCAGTCGAAGTACGGATTCACCACCACCGACCGCGGCACGTGCGGTGCGGAATCCGCGTCGTTGCGCTCGTCCGGGCACCCCATGCGGTAGGAATACACTGCGGAGTCCCAGCGGACGCTGCCCTCGATCGCCTTCGCATACGGATCCAGCAGCAGCTTGGCCGCGTTGCAGCGGTGCCCGCCAGCCGGGTCATACGGGCCGTGGACCCGGTACCCGTACCGCTGGCCCGGTCCGACGCCCGGCAGGTAGCAATGCCAGATGTACCCATCCACCTCGTGCAACGCCACCCGGATCTCCGCGCCGTCGTGGTCGAACAGGCACAGTTCCACCTGCTCGGCTATCTCCGAGAACAGGGCGAAGTTAGTCCCCGTGCCGTCATAACTCGCCCCCAGCGGGTAACTGTCGCCCGGCCACACCGGCGTGTCTGCTGCCACCGCTCTGCCCTGCCCCTGATGTCGGCTACGACCTCACCGTGCCCTCCGGTACGAGAATCACACCGGTAATGGCCGGGCCCGCAGCGCATGCTCCTTGATCGGGCTCACTGCAGGCACGAGCTTCGTGCCGTCCCTCGGCGAGCACCCTGTGTTACGCATGTTCCTGGGTTAGCTGTCGGCGCCCCGTGGCGTCAGATCAAAGGACCAAAGTCCTTTGCCGGATGCCGTGCCGGGCCGGTTTACTTAGCGCGATGTTCGTTGCTGAGGAGAAGCGCTTCGATGCTGTCCAGGCGGGGATGGCCAACCTCCGTTGCGGCGGTGCGCTGATCACCTCCTCGGTGGACTGCTGCAGGGCAGGGTATGACCGGGGCGGTCCGGCTGGGCCTGCTGGGCTCGCGACGCCGTTGCCGGACCGCGCTCGTTAGCAGGCCGGTGGACGCCAGCTAGGCATGACGGAGGCGAAAATGATCAAGTCCAGGGCAGCGAAGGGCAAGGCTAGGGTCACGTTCACGGTTGATCCCCGGGTGCGCGCCCAGGCCGCGGCGGTGTGCGGGGAGTGGAACGACTGGTCCGCCGACGCCGACGTGATGCGCCGCGACGCCGAGGGCGAGTTCAGCGTGACGGTCGACCTGGACGCGGGGCGGGCCTACCGGTTCCGGTACCTGCTGGATGGCCAGCGGTGGGATAACGACTGGGCCGCCGACGCTTACGTCCGCAACGACTTCGGCGGAGACGACTCGGTGGCGGACCTGACCGCGCTGGCCGAGGCGGTCCCGCCGACCGCGAGGAGGACGCCGGCGAAGAAGGCGGCGCCAGCTCAGACCGCCAAGAAGGCGGCGCCCGCAGCGAAGCGAGCCGGGAGGACGGCGAAATAGCGCAGGCGAGGCGGGGTGGCACCGCGGCCGGGATTGTTTCCCCGCACCGCACGACTTGCCCCTGCGGCTTTTCGGGAGGCAGCAGTGTTCGTGGTGATGGTTGCGTCGGAGTGTGCGCCGGTGGCGCAGGCGGGCGGGCTGGGGCAGGTGATCTTCGGGCTGAGCCGGGAGCTGGAGCTGCGGGGCCACGCCGTCGAGATCATGATGCCGAAATACGACTGCATGCACTACGACCAGGTCTTCGGGCTCACGGTCGCCTATCAGGACCTGCAGGTGCCCTGGTACAGCGGGTTCGTGCACTGCACGGTGTGGTTCGGGTGGGTTCACGGCAGGAAGTGCTTCTTCATCGAACCGCACTCACCGGACCAGTTCTTCAACCGGGGTCACTTGTACGGCTCGCCTGACGATGTGTCCAGGTTCGCGTTCTTGTCCAAGGCAGCTCTGGAGTTTTTGTGGAAGGCCGGCAAGCGGCCCGAGGTGATCCACTGTCACGACTGGCAGACGGCGGTCGTGCCGGTGCTGCTGTATGAGATCTACCAGCACCTCGGCATGCATGATCAGCGGGTTTGCTATACCATCCACAATTTCGCGCATCAGGGTATCTGCGGTGAGTACGTCTTGTGGGCGACGGGCCTGACCCGCCCGGAGCATTTCTTCGATGACGACCGGCTCCGCGATAACTTCAATCACAGCGCGATCAACCTGATGAAGGGCGGCATCGTTTACTCGAATTTCATCACCACGGTGTCACCCCAGCATGCCCGGGAGGTAACCTACTCCGATCAGGGGATGGGCCTGGGGCACACGCTCTGCATCCACCGGGAGAAATTCGGCGGCGTGCTCAACGGAATCGACTACGATGTCTGGAACCCGGAGATCGATATCCTGATCCCGTCCAACTACACGGCCGATACGGTAGAGCGGAAATATGCGAACAAGGATGCCCTGCGTGACCGGCTGCTGCTGCGGGAGGAGTATAAACCGGTCATCGCTTACGTGGGCCGCATCGACCACCAGAAAGGCGTCGATCTCATCGAGCGCGCCATATTCTACGCCCTGGCCGAAGGCGCGCAGTTCGTCCTGCTGGGCGCTTGTCCCGACCCGGGCGTCAATGATCACTTCTGGCACCTGAAGCACCAGCTGAACGACGACCCCGACTGTCATCTGGAAATCGGGTTCGACGAGGGCCTGGCCCACCTGATCTACGCCGGTGCCGACATGCTGGTGATGCCCAGCCTGTTCGAGCCGTGCGGGCTGAGCCAGATGACGGGCCTCAAGTACGGCACCGTTCCGATCGTGCGCGCCATTGGCGGCCTGGCGGACACGGTTTTCGACCGCGACTACTCCGCACGCCATCCGGACGACCGGAACGGCTACGTGTTCCACCAGCCCGACAACCCGGCGCTGGACTCCGCGATGGCGCGGGCCATCGGGCTGTGGTTCGCCTACCCGGGCGAATTCCGGCAGCTTATGCTGAACGGGATGCGGCAGGACCACTCCTGGGCGGGTCCGGGCCAGCACTACGCGAACATCTATGACCACATCTGCCATAACTAAGACCCGCGCGCATGTCGGGCAAGGGAGCCGGAGCCATGGGCGAGCTGCCTGAGGAAATCGACGGCCTTCCTGACATCTGCGGCTCCGAGCAGCGTA
>JBKQQQ010000569.1:0-7276 GCA_052144275.1 Streptosporangiaceae bacterium | reverse complement strand
GTCTCGGTCAGGGCGCGCTCGGGCGGGTACAGGAAATACGCGTAGGCGCGTTCGCTGCCACGGCCCACCCGGCCGCGCAGCTGGTGCAGCTGAGAAAGCCCGTACATGTCGGCGCGGTCGATGATGAGGGTGTTGGCGTTCGGGATGTCCAGGCCGGATTCCACGATCGTGGTCGCGACCAGCACGTCGTAGTTCCGCTCCCAGAAGTCGACCATGATCTGTTCCAGCTCGTGCTCGTTCATCTGCCCGTGCGCGACGGCTATCCGCGCCTCCGGCACGAGCTGGGCGATCTGGGCGGCGACCTTACGGATCGAGCTGACCCGGTTGTGCACGAAGAAGACCTGGCCGTCCCGCAGCAGCTCACGCCGGATGGCGGCGGCGACCTGCCTTTCTTCGTAGGTACCGACGAACGTGAGCACCGGGTGGCGTTCCTCAGGCGGCGTCAGGATGGTGGACATCTCCCTGATCCCGGCCACCCCCATCTCGAGCGTCCTCGGGATCGGCGTGGCGGACATGCCGAGCACGTCCACCTCGGTGCGCAGCCGCTTGAGGTATTCCTTGTGCTCCACCCCGAACCGCTGCTCCTCATCGATGATCACCAGGCCGAGCCGGGCGAACCTGGTCTCCGGCGAGAGCAGCTTGTGCGTGCCGATGATCACGTCCACGGTGCCGTCGGCCAGCCCGCGCAGGGTCTCGGCCGTATCCGCGCCGCCCTGGAACCGCGACAGCGGCTTCACCGTCACCGGGAACGGGGCATAGCGCTCGGAGAACGTCGAGAAGTGCTGCTGGACCAGCAGCGTCGTCGGCACGAGCACGGCGACCTGCTTGCCGTCCTGCACCGCCTTGAACGCGGCGCGGACCGCGATCTCGGTCTTGCCGTAGCCGACGTCGCCGCAGATCAGCCGGTCCATCGGCACCGGCCGTTCCATGTCGTGCTTGACCTCGTCGATGGCGCCGAGCTGGTCGGGGGTCTCGACGTAGGGGAAGGCGTCCTCGAGTTCGCGCTGCCACGGAGTGTCCGGGCCGAAGGCGAACCCGGGCGAGGCCATCCGGGCCGAGTACAGCCGGATCAGCTCGGACGCGATCTGCCGGACGGCCTTGCGCGCCCGGCCCTTGGCCTTGGCCCAGTCCGCGCCCCCGAGGCGGTGCAGGGTCGGCGCCTCGCCGCCTGAGTACCTGGTCACCTCGTCCAGCTGGTCGGTCGGCACGTACAGCCGGTCCGGCGGCTGGCCCCGCCTGCCAGGCGCGTACTCGATCACCAGGTATTCCCGGGTGGCGCCGGCCGCGGTCCTCGAGGTCATCTCCACGTACCGGCCGACGCCGTGCTGCTCGTGCACCACGTAGTCGCCGGGCTTGAGCTGCAGCGGGTCGACGCCCCCGCGCCGCCTGCTCGGCATCCGCCGCATGTCCCTGGTCGTCGGCAGCCCGGCCGGATGCCCGGCCAGGTCGCTCTCGGTGAGCAGGGCCAGCTTCACCGCCGGCCAGACGAAGCCGTTCTGAATCCGCGCGGTCGTCACGTACGGGACGCCGGGCTCGGGCGCGTCGTCCACGTCGTCCTGCATGCGGGCGCCGACGCCCTCGCCGCGGAGCATCTCCGCCAGCCGCTGGGCCGGGCCGTGGCCCTCGGTGACCAGCACGACCCGCCAGCCCTCCGTCAGCCAGCCGCGCACGTCCGTAATCATGCGGGTGCTGTCGCCGCGATAGGACGGTGCGAGTGAGGCATTTATCCGGAACGGTGCTGGTTCACCTGGATCGTTTGGCTGAATTGCCTGACTTGGGTCGGCGCCCGGCTCGCCGGAGTCGGTCACCCCGAACGGCGCGATCGTCCACCACGGCACGCCGAGCGCGGCCGCCGCGGCGCGGATCCGCGCGATCGGCTGGAAGGCCGCGGCGCCCAGATCCACCGGTGCCTCCCCGCCCGCGGCGGCGCTGACCCACGACGCCTCGAGGAACTCCCGGCTCGTGCTGACGAGTTCCTCGGCGCGGGCACGGACCCGCTCCGGGTCGCAGGCGAGCACGATGCCGCCGGCCGGGACGTAGTCCAGGAGCAGTTCCATCCGGTCCGCCAGCACGGGTGCGAACGCCTCCATGCCTTCGACGGCTATCCCCTCGGCCAGCTTGCCGAGGATGTCGGCCAGGGCCGGGTGGGTGTCGGCGAGTTCCTTGGCCCGCGCCCTGACCGCCGGGGTGAGCAGCAGCTCGCGGCACGGCGGCGCCCAAAGACCGTGCTCGGCCGGGCCGATGCTGCGCTGGTCGGCGACCTTGAAGTAACGGATCTCCTCGACCGTGTCGCCGAAGAACTCGACCCGCAGCGGGTGTTCCTCGGTGGGCGGGAACACGTCGACGATGCCGCCCCGCACGGCGATCTCGCCGCGGCTCCCGACCATATCGGCCCGGGAGTAGCCGATCTCGATCAGCCTGGCGAGCAGGTCGTCGAGATCGCAGGCCTGGCCGACCTGCAGCGCGACCGGCTCGAGGTCGCCCAGGCCGGCCACGATCGGCTGCAGCAGGCTCCTGGCCGGCGTCACCACGACCGCCAGCGGCCCGTTCGGCTCGCCGTCGGCCGCCGGGTGCGCGAGCCGCCGGAGCACGGCGATCCGCTGGCCCACGATGTCCGACCGCGGCGATAGCCGCTCATGGGGCAGGGTTTCCCAGCCGGGGAAGCACCCGACGCTGTCGGGCGGGAGAAATGAGCCGAGCGCGGCGGCCAGGTCGTCGGCCTCCCTGGCCGTGGCCGTGACCGCGAGCACGAACCGGGGGGCGCTCCCGGGCGCGCTGCGGGCCAGCGCGGCCGCCAGCACTGGCCGCAGCGTGGGCGGCGCGACCAGGTCTTCACCGGCGAGGGTGGTTGCCTGGCCGTCCGCGGCCGCGCCGGGCGGCGAAGCGGGCTCTAGGCCCGAGCCGTCTTCCGCGCGCGAGACCGCGACCTGGAGTTGGGGGTCGTCATCGACGACGGTGAGCAGTCCTGCGAGGCTCATGATGTCCTTGTAATCGCTGTTCGTCCCTTGTCCTGGCTGTCCCTGTGCCTGCGGCGGGACCTATCCGTAGGGGTTACTCACCTGATCGGGGCAGCACGAACCGGTCGGGCTTTAGCGGACCCGACTCTGACGGAACCCCTTAAGTTTACGCGGTCCACCGCGCCGGCCAGCAGGTGCGGCCGGCCTCGTGCACCCCGCTGGCCGCGCCCTGGCCGCTGCGGCGCACGACGAGGTACTTTACGTCATAAGAAACTCCAGAACCGTTCATGTTCGGAGGCACAGCTGATCGCTCAATCACCGCCGGCCCTGCCCGCGGAGCTACCCGACTGGCCGGCGTGCACGCTCAACGAGGCCCAGCTGGGCGACCTGGAGCTGCTCACGTCCGGGGTGCTCGCGCCGCTGCACGGCTTCATGAACGCGGCCGCGGTGGCCGCGGTGACCGAGCGAGGCATGCTGGCCGACGGCACGCCCTGGTCGGTGCCTGTGACCCTCGACGTGCCCGCCGACGCGGTCCCGGCCGACGCTGACTCCCTGGTCCTGCAGGACCAGGAGGGCTCCCCGCTGGCCGTGCTCTCGATCACCGAACGGCTGGGGGTGCCTGGAGCCGCCGATGACGGCCTGGTCCGGCTGGCCGGACCGGTCACGGCGCTGCGCGAGCCCGAGCACGGGCCGTTCCGCCAGCTGCGGCGGCGCCCGGAGGACGTACGCGCCGAGCTGACCGGCGCCGCCGAGTCGTCCGCGGGCGCCGAGTTTCCGCCAGGCACCGAGTCTGCCGGCGGCGCCGGGACCGCCGAAGGCAGCGTGCTCGCTTACGCGACCCGGCGGCCCCTTAACAAACGTCACATCGGTCAGCTGCGCCACTACGCGGACCAGCTGAACGCGCGCCTGCTCGTGCTGCCCCTGGTCTGCGGTCCCGCCGAGATCGTGACCCGGCCGGAGGCGCTGGTCCGCGCGGTCCTGGCGGCCGGGCCGCACCTTCCGGCCGGCACCCTGGTGATCCCCGTGCCGCTCGCACCGCGTAACGCCGCGGCGGACCCGCCGGGCGCACCCGGGCCGGCCGGGCGGGACACCGCCGACCTGCGCGCCCAGGCCATCGTCGCCGCGGCCTACGGCGCCACCCACCTGCTGGCCGACTCACCGGACGTCACGGGCTTGCCTGCCGGGACGAAACCCGGCACGCTGACGCTGCCCGGAGTGCCGATCCCGGTCATCAGCGCCGGCGAGTGGGCCTACGACCCGCGCCCGGAAGTGTGGCGCCCGCTCGTGCTGATCGAACCGGGAGCCGAGCAGGGCGAGCTGACCGATTCCGAGCTCGGCGCGTTGCTGGATTCCGGTGCCGAGGTTCCTGCCTGGTTCGCTCCGCCGGGCGTGGCCCACCAGCTGCGCCGGGCCCGGCCGCCCCGGGCCGAACGCGGCCTGGCGATCTTCTTTACCGGCCTGTCCGGGTCCGGCAAGTCCACCGTTGCCCGCGGGCTGGCCGAGGCGCTGACCGAACGGGGGGACCGCACGGTCTCGCTGCTCGACGGCGACCACGTCCGGCAACTGCTGTCCGCCGGGCTCACCTTCTCCCGGGCCGACCGGGACCTCAACATCGCGCGCATCGGTTACGTCGCGGCCGAGGTCGCCCGGCATGGCGGCATCGCGATCTGCGCGCCGATCGCGCCGTACGCCGCAGCGCGCGCGGCCGCCCGCCGGATGGTCACCGAGGTCGGCGACTTCCTGCTCGTCTACGTCTCGACCCCGGTAGATGTCTGCGCGGCGCGCGACCGCAAGGGCCTGTACGCCAAGGCCCGCGCCGGGCTGATCACAGGCTTCACCGGAGTGTCTGATCCCTACGAGGAACCGCGTGACGCCGACCTGGTGCTCGACACCTCGGTCATGACCCGCCAGCAAGCCGTCGACGCCGTGCTGAAGCTCCTGACCACGGGCGGCTGGCTCGCCAGCCCCCCCGACGAAGCGGCCGAACCCGGCGGCACCGCGGCCCCCCGTGCATCCGGGTCGATGCTCAGGCTTGGCCCCGCCATCCGGCGGCTGTAGTCAGCCCGCCTGGCAGGGGTGGCCGCCGGCATCGTTGATGGCTACCTCGCGGCTCAGTCCTCGTCTTCGGCGCGTGCGCCTTCCTCGAGCCTGGTGCGGAAGCTGGTGGCCTGGGCCCGCCCGTTCTTGAGGCGCGTCAGCAGCGCTCCCGACATGATGTCCCGCTGCCTGGAGAGCAGGACGAAGCTGGCTATCCCGCTCACCACGAGCGCGAGCGCGAGCAGCAGCAGGCCGCGGGCGCCCGCCAGGTACAGCAGCATCATCGAGACGGCGAGCAGCACGATCCGCGCTGACGTGTAAGCGAGTGTGGTACGCATAACGGTCCCAGCATAATCACTCCCCGGCGAGCGTCGCCGCCAGCAGTGCCGGATCGATGTTGCCGCCCGAGACCACCGCTACCGCCGTCGTGGCTTCGGGAAGCTCGTCCCGGTGGTAGAGCCACGCCGCGACGGCGGCCGCGCCCCCCGGTTCCGCCACCAGCCGGGCGTGGCTCGCGAGCACCCTGACCGCGGCGAGGATCTCGTCCTCGGTGACCGTGACCATGCCGCCGACCAGCTCGCGGATGTGCGCGAACGGCAGCGCGCCGACCTGCTCCACCCGGAGCGCGTCCGCGACCGTCCGCTGGACGTCGGCCGGCGGCCAGCTGACTCGCTCACCGCGGCGGAAGGACTCGCTCGCGTCCGCGGCGAGTTCCGGCTCGACGCCCACCACGGCCGCGGCCGGACAAACGGCCCGCACGGCCGCCGCGATGCCCGAGATCAGGCCACCGCCGCTGACCGGCACCAGGACCAGCCCGACCTGCGGGCAGTCGGCCGCGATCTCCAGGCCGACCGTGCCCTGGCCGGCGATGACCGCCCGGTCGTCGAAGGGCGGGATCGGCACGTACCCGTGCCTGGCCACGAGTTCGGAGGTGGCGGCTACCCGGGCCGGCAAGGTCGGCTCGACCGTCACGAGTTCCGCGCCGTAGTACTCGATCGCATCGGTCTTGACCTTCGGCGCGGTCCGCGGGACCACGACGACCGCCCGCACGCCAAGCAGGGCCGCGGCGTAGGCCACCGCGTGACCGTGGTTGCCGCTGGAATGAGCGATGACTCCGTGTTGCCTGGCGGCCTGCTCGCTGGCCGTGATGGCGGCGTAGGCGCCGCGCAGCTTGAACGACCCGGTGGGCTGCAGCGACTCGGGCTTGACCAGGAGAGGCGGCTCGAGCCTGGCGACCGGGATCAGCGGCGTGCGGACCGCCACCCGCTCGAGCCGACGGGCCGCGTCTCGTATCTCGGCCAGGCTGACCAGCCCGGATCCGGATCCGGTCAGCCCACCGCTCATCCCGCCACCCCTCGTGCTGGTTCCCGCGGCCTTCCCGCCCCCCATGCGCCAGCGTCATCTGGCCCGCGGCGGCGGTCTGGCTGCGACTGCAGAGCCTTGCGTAACACCTGCTAACTCGTGCGTTTATTACCGATTGTCATGCCGTGACTACTATAAATTGCCAAGTCGTCCGCGAAACGCCGAGCTAATTTCCAGAAATCTAGGTAGAAAGTACTCGTTCAGCGCCAAACTAGAGGGGCATCTGACCAGAGGATCAAGGGAGATAGTCGGAGGAGACTGAACGTGGACGGCAACAACGAGCGCCTCCTCACGCCGGGAGAGGTGGCCGCACTGTTCCGGGTGGATCCGAAGACCGTCACCCGTTGGGCGGCCTCCGGGCGCATCACGAGCATCCGAACCCCGGGCGGACACCGCAGGTTCCGTGAGACTGAAGTACGTGCCCTGCTGCGGGGCGATAGCGAACCAATACCGCAACCGCAAGGCCACCCGGCGGCCTGACCACGCCTACAGCGGATGAGACTACCCGCGGGCTCTCCGTTGACGGGGGTTCCCTCGGGGGGGGGTTCTAGGGGCTCTGTGGGGGGGTCCTCAGATGGTCCGTTGCCTCGCCGGCGCCTTGGCTGGCTTACCGTTTCGCGGCTTCAGGACTACTCGTCGCCTTCGGCAGTTACTCGTCGCCTTCGGCAGTTACTCGTCGCCTTCGGCAGTGTCCTGCCATGTGTGCTCGCCGTTCAGCCTCGCGAACTCAAGGAACTCCTGGCGCAAGGCCTCGTCGTCCTGTCGCCACTGGTCACGGCGCTGCTCAGCTTCTTCGGGAGTCAGCGCCTGGGCGGCAAGCCGGGAGTAGTCCGCGTCCTGCGGCCCGATCTCCACGTACACGTCGCCGAGGATCCGCCCGTCGTGACCCGTCGCGGTCTGCGGGACCATAAGGTTCCCGT
>JBKQQQ010000568.1:0-9229 GCA_052144275.1 Streptosporangiaceae bacterium | reverse complement strand
CAGGGGAATCACTAGGGCCGAGCCAGGTGAGCCAGCAGGTCAGAGGCTCAGTAGCGCTACCCGAAAGCGCCGGATCGACACCCGGACCCGGTAGCGCCCGCGATCAGCACATGCGTGGAGGCCAGCCTGTCATTCGCCAGCAGCATGGGACCAGGGTGTTGCCATGACCTAGGGACCACCGTGGCCGGGCTCGGTGAGCATCATGGGGTAGCTGCGGGGGGTTCGTCAAGTTTGCGGTGGGCGGGGCGCTGGCGCTGGCGGTAGGACTCGCCTTCGACGATGAGCTCGTGGCAGGTGGAGGTGAGCCGGTCGACGGCGGACTGGGCCAGGAGCGGGTCGGTCATGAGGGGGAGCCATTCGCTGGGGTCGCGGTTTGAGGTGACGATGGTGGCGTGCTTGCGGTGGCGGCTGACGGTGAGCTCGTAGAAGTCGGCGGTGGCGGTCGCGTCGAGGGGCTGGAGCGCGAAGTCGTCGAGGATGAGCAGGTCGACGGCGGCCAGGCGGCGCATCTCGGTGTCGGTGGTGTTGTCCAGGCGGGCGGCTTTGAGGCGCTTGAAGAGCTGGCCGGCGCGGGCCATGTGGACGGTGCGGCGGCGGCGGACGGCGATGTGGCCGAGCGCGGTGGCCAGGTGCGTCTTTCCGACCCCGACGGGCCCGAGTATCAAGGCGCCGTGGTGGCCGTCGAGGAACCGGAGGGAGACCAGCTCGTTCCATAGCTGCTGGTCGTAGCGGATGGCGGCGGTGGCGTCCCAGGCTTCCAGGTGCATGGCGGGGTCCAGGCCGGCGGCGCGGGCGCGCAGGGCGGCGGAGCCGGATTCGCGGCGGGATACCTCGTCGGCCAGGACGAGTTCGAGGAAGTCGGCGTGGGTCATGTTCTGCTGGCGGGCCAGGGTGAGCCGCTCGGGGAGGATGTCCAGGAGCCTGCCGAGTTTGAGGGCGCGCAGGTGTTGTTTGAGGTCGGGGCCGATGGGGCTGTTCAGTACGGTCATGGTGTGCCTTCCGTGAGGGAGATGGGTGGTGCCGGGCCTGCCCTGCCCCGCCGGGGCGGGGCGGGGCAGGGCGGGCTGGTCAGGTGCTGTCCGGCGGGCTGGGCCTGGTCCTGCCGCGCCGGGGGGCCGGCTGAGGGCCGGGGTCTGTGTCGTGTGCAGCGGGGTGTCCCGCGTCCGGCTGGCGGCGGGCGGCATCGAGTGCGGCCTCGGCGCGTTCGGCGCGGTCGCGGTGCAGGTCGGCGAGCTGGCGGCAGGCCTGCAGCTGGGCGTCGTGAGCGGCGTGCAGGGTGTCGCGTTCGCGGGCGGCGTCCGCGCGGGCGCGCTCGGTCTCGGCGCGGGCGTCTGTCTCGGCCTGGCGGGCGCGGGTGACCTCGGTCTCGGTGCGGACCCGCGCCGCCGCCGCGTCATCGGCGGCCTGGCGGGCCTGCTGCTGGCAGCTGCCGGTTTCGGCGCGGGCGGCGGTGATCGCCGTCTCGGCATCGGCCTGGGCGGCGGTGATCGCCGCGTCGGCGCCGGCGCGGGCGGCTGCTGCCTCAGCCTGGGCCTGCCCGGCGCGTGTCTCGGCGGCCTGCTGCAGGTGGCGGGCGGCTTCCAGGGCTTCCAGGGCGGCGTGCAGTTCCTGGTCAGCCTCGGCGGCCTGGGCATGCGCGACGGCGGCGGCTGCCTCAGCGCGACGGCGGCCGGCGTCGGCGTCGGCCAGCTGCGCGCGGACCTGTGCCGGGTCGAGCCGGGCAGCTTCGGTGCGGGCGTGCCGGGCCAGCGCGGCGCCGTGGCGCAGGACAGCCTCCAGCCCGGCCAGCGTGTCTTCGCCTGGCCCGGTCACCAGGCTGTCCGCCTCAGCGGCCGCGACGCCGTCATCCGCGCCGCGGGCGCGGCTGGCGCGGGACGCGTTGTGGTAAGCGCTGGTGCACGCATCGCTGCAGTACTGCCGCGGCCGGCCGTGGCCGGCCGCCGGGACCGGGGCGCCGCAGCCGGGCCGGCGGCAGTAACGCACCAGGTCACCGGCCTGGCTGGCGATCAGGCCGGGGGCATGTTCAGTTGTCACTGTGATCCTTTTCTTTCTTTTCTTCTCACGGGGAAATGAAAGGAAAAGAGATGAGATACGGGGGATAAGAAAGTAAAAGCAGCCGCGCGGGTGCTCAAGGGCACGGCGGAGCAGGCTGCGCGAGCCGCGAGCCGCGGCTGGGCAGTCAGGACGGGGCGGTCTGCCCGGCCGGGGGCTGCGGGCCGCCGTCCAGGACGTGCAGGACAGCCCCGGTGGCGGTGGCGAACTCGCGGGCATCACGAGCGAAGCGGGCCTTGCCCGCCGCGGCGGCTGCCTGCGCATGACGGGCTGCCTCGGCTGCGGCGTGCTTGCCGGTGCCCTTCTCCAGCATCGACCTGATCTTGGTGACGTTGACCACGTCGAGTTCCAGCGCTGTCGCGCACGCCGCGTCGGCCGCGGCGTCGCCGTGGGCGCGGGCCAGCCCGATCAGCGCATACACCGCCCGCATCCGCGTCCACGGCAGCGGGGTATCCAGGATGCGCGCGGCATAGATCCCGATGTGGTCCCCGTGCGCGGCCGCCTGCGCGGCCAGCTTGGTGATGTCGCGGCGGGCGTACACGTCCGTGCCCTGGGGGAAGTCGCCAGCGTCGGTGCTCCGCCCGCCCGGGTCCTGCCGCGGATGGGTCTTGACCAGCGTGTCCTGGTGGTAGACCTTGACCAGCGCCGCATCGGCGCGGGCCGTAACCTGCTGACCGACCAGCGCGTGCGGCAACGAGTACAAGGCGCTGCCGACCCGGATATGGCAATCACGGTGCACCTTGACCTGCGCCCACCTGGGCACCTGGTACCGTTCCGCCGGCACGGGCAGCAGGGCACCCTGCTCGGCCTGCGCGAACACCTCCGCGGGCCGCTGCCGGGTCGTGCCGTGGACCCGCTGCCCCGCCCGCTGCGTGCACCAGATCAGCCCCCGCGCCCGCGCGTCCGCCAGGTCAGTGAACTGCTCCCCGGCGAAGAAGCTGCGCTGCACGAAAAACACCCCGGACTCCACCCTCCCCTTGTCCTGCGGGGAACGGACCCGGGCCGGATCAGTGTGGAACCCCCGCGCCTGGGAGTACTCCAGCCAGCTCCGATTCCACACCGGGTTCACCGCATCAGCCCTGGTCACGACCGGTTTCAGGTTATCCGGGACGAGGATCTTGAACACCCCGCCGAAAAATATCCACGCCTCCTCGCAGCCCGCGATCACCTCCTCCACCGTCTGGGAGAACGTCAGGTACACAAAGCAGTACCGGGAGAACACCGCGGTGAACACCAGCGCCCGCAGCAGCCGCCGCCGGCCCTGATCCGGGATCATCCCCAGATCCCCGAAATCGACCTGCAGCTCCCCGCCCGGCTCCCCGTCATCCACCCGCACCGTCACGCCCGCCCTGCCGCCGGTGAACCCGCACCGCTCCACCGCGAACCGGTGCAGCGTCCGGTACGGGACATCAGTTCCCTCCCGCGCCAGCAGCTCACCGATCTTGGTGACCGTCAGCCCGGCCTTCACCCACTTGCCGATCCGCTCCTGCAGCGGCACCAGCAGCTCCCACGAATCCCCGTGCCCGTCCGGCCTCGCCGGACGGACCGCGCCCAGCACCGCGCCCAGAAGCTCCTCGCTCAGCTGCCCCTCACCGCCATCACGGACCAGCCCCGCCGCCACCGCAGCCTCAATGTAACGACGCGCGGTCTTCACGTTCACCCCGCCGCGCTCAGCCGCCGGCCGCGCACCCGCCCCCGACAGCCACGCCCGCAGCACCTCTTGCACCTCGACCACTGAAACCTCCCGGTATGACAACCTGTCCGACCTCTCCGGATCGCTTGATCCGCAGAGCCTGGCAGAGCCCGCAGGTGGTCCCATAACTGGCAAACCGGGTGGTCCCATGCTCCTGGCTAAAACCAGCCGCAGGTGGTCCCATGCCGCTGGCAAATCACAGCCAAACCCCCATCGAGAACCACACTCACCTCGATGCCCCGGTGTTCGCCTCGCACTTCACGGTCCCCGCCGCCGGCTACCTCGAGAGCGCCAGGCAGGCGCGCCCCTTCGTCCCCGGCGAAGGGAACTTGGACAGCAAGGAGGTCCGGTGACGACCCTGGAAGAAGCCGCCGCCCTGGCCCGCAACGAACGTGGCCTGGTGATCGTCGCCACTTTGCGCGGCGACGGGACGATCCAGTCATCCCTCGTCAACGCGGGCATCGTCCCTCACCCGGCCACTGGCGAGTCCACTCTGGCGTTCGTCACCAACGGCCCGGTAAAGCTCGCCAACCTGCGCGCCCGGCCCGAGGTGACCGCCACGTTCCGCAACGGCCGGCAGTGGGCAGCAGTCGAAGGACACGCCGAGCTGGCTGGGCCGGCCGATCCCCACCCCTGGCTCGACCCCGAACGACTCCGCCTACTGCTCCGAGAGATCTTCTCCGCTGCCGGCGGCGAGCACGACGACTGGGACGCCTACGACCGGGCCATGGCCGAGGAACGCCGAGCCGCCGTGCTCGTCCGCCCCGACCGGGTCTACACCAGCCGATGAGCACGGACACGAAGATGTTCCGCGGCTGGCCTGCCGAGGCCCTGGAGTTCTACGAAGGTCTCGAAGCCAACAACTCCAAGGCCTAGTGGACTGCGCATAAGGACGTCTACGAGACGGTCGTGCTCTCTCCGATGAAGGCGATCCCTGCCGAACTGGCCCCCGAGTTCGGAGACGGCAAGGTATTCCGTCCCAATCGGGACGTCCGCTTCAGTACCGACAAGTCCCCGTACAAGACGCACATCGGCGCCACCATCGGTGCCAGCTATCGGGACGGCAGGTCGACAGGCCGGTCAAGGAGACGACCGTCGAGGAAGGTGTCGACTTTCTCGTTGTAGAACGCGATCAGCCCGGCGATCGGCAGCAGCTGGCGGGTCGGGAAGTCGTAGGTCCAGGCGATGTCGGAGTAGCTCGTGTCACCGAGGTGCGCGGTCCAGTAGCCGCTGGTGGTGCCCTTACAGGGACAGGCGGTCAACGTGCTGGCCGGGGCGAGGTGGGTGAAGTCGACTTCAGTGCGGTTGAGGTAGTAGCGGGTCGGCAGCCCGGTCTCGAACACCATCACCGGCGAGCTCGATTCGGCCAGCACGACGCCTTCGATCTCGACACGGACGCTGCGGGTGGACCGCAGCGCGTCGACGCGCGTGTAGGGGTCGCGGGCGTGGACGAAGACCTGCTCGTCCTCCTCGAACCAAGCGTCCAGGGAATCCCACTCGAACCGCGCCCGTCCGGCCAATCCCTCGACTACGGCGTCGTCGCCGTAGACCCGCAGCGCCGCGGGCCGGGTCACGTCCCCGACCTGCAGGCTGTAGCGGCGGGCGGTGCCGCGGCTGAGCTTCTGCTCTGCTGCTCATCGACCAGCACCGCGGGGTCGATGTCGGCTAGCGGGATGTAGTACTGCGGGTAGTGCGACCACTCCCATACATACAGCGCCGACATCGTGTCGAGAACGGTCTGCCCAGCCAGTGTCGCCCTGATCCGGCGAGGGACCGGCGCCGTATGGTTTACCGGCGGCAGCGTCAGCGGATAGTCGCCGGTCACGGGGTGGCTCCGGCCGCGGCGAGCAGACCCTGAAAGTCTTCGTCGCACGGTCCGCAGGCCGCCAAATGCACGGCGACGCCAGGGAAGCGGCGGGCCGCCGAGCCGGGGGCGTCCTCGAGGACCATCTCGACGTAAACGTCCAGGATCTCCAGTGCCTGCTCGCAGTCGACATCGCGGGGATCGGCGGCTAGGAACCGATCCAGCCCGGGCCAGTCGCTCATGATCGCCTCGCCGCATCCACATCGTTGGAATCCCCTGAGGGGCCCACGCTGGTCAGATATCCGTTAGCGGCGAGCCCGCCCGTGACCAGCACGGTCTTTCCTGGGAGTGTGCTCATCGTGATTCCCTCTGATCTTAAGAAGAATGGGTTTCGGAACTCATTATGCCGAATCAGACTGGGCTGTCAAACTCAAAATATCGCTAGCATTGGTGCATGGTCAACGAGACGAGTGACCGGCCGAAGCTCACCGCCAAGGGAGCACGCACCCGGGCACGAATAGTGCAGGAGGCCGCCGCCCTGATCCATGAACGCGGGTGGCGGACACCACCTTGGAAGACGTCAAGGTGGCGGCGGAAGTCAGCGGCTCTCAGATGTACCACTACTTCCCCGACAAGAACCAACTCGTGCAGGCGGTCATCGACTACCAAGCCGAGACCATCGTCAAGCACCATCGGAAGGCGCTCGGCAATGTGACTTGCGCGCCGAGCGCCCGAGAGCTACCCACTCGCGGACTCCACGGGTGAGCAGCGAACATCAGCGGACCCAGCCATCGATCACGGCGAGGGGCGAGCTCACGCGAACCAGGATCATCACGACCGCCTCCCGGCTGATGATGACGAACGGTGCAGCCACCAGCCTTGACCAAGTCAATGCCGAGGCGCGCGTGAGCAGATCCCAGATCTACCACTATTTCACCGACAAGAACGCACTCATCTCGGCCGTGCTTACCTACCAATGCGGCCTAGTCCTGGCAGCCCATGAAGCCGCGCTCCAAGCCCTTGTCTCGACCGGCGACATTGTTGGCTGGCGCGAGTTCGTCATCCAAGCGTTCCAATCCAGATCGTGCGAGACCGGCTACCTGCCGGCAAGCCTGTGGGGCGAACTCGCTTCAGAGTCAAACGAACATCAGGACATCATCCGGACGATGTACGTGCGCTGGGGACTCGCGCTCTCGCAGAGCTTCGAGAGGGTCCATTCCAACGAACCGGTTCTGCGACTACCAGACGTATCCATGTTTGGCCTCGCCGCGTCGACCGTGTTGCATGGCGGATTCGGTCTCAGCGCAATTCACGGAGACGTCCGCCCACTCGAGGAAGCGTTGGAGATCATGCTTCAGGTCTGACCATCCCATGTCCGCGACAGGGGCTTGGGTCCGCCGCACTATCCGGTGTCAGGTCAGGTGTGACCGTCTGTGCCAACCCCAGTTGGCTCTAGTGACGGCAATCACTTGTCCTGCATATCTAACTCCAAGTGTTAGGAGTGATGGCGGGGATGGCACTCAGCGTCGGCTCTGCCCGACCTCGATGAGGTGACCGTCGGGGTCACGCAGGTAGCAGCGGATCTCCGGGCCACGATCGATCGGTTCGGTGAGGAACTGCGCGCCCTTGGCCGACCAGTCGGCGTATACGGCGGCGATGTCGGCAACACGGATATTCAGGAACGCGCTGACCCGGTCCAGATCGTGCGGGGCCTCGAGCGTGATCGAGGGTTTGTCGTCCGTGGGGCCGCCGCCGGTGTTGATGATGATCCAGCTGTTGGCCAGCGCCACGATCGTCGGCTCGCCATCCATCAGCGCCTCGCCACCGAGCACCTCGGTGTAGAAGGCCCGCGAGCGGTCGACATCGTCGGAGACGAGGAAATGGGTGAGCACGATGCCCTCGGCTGGGGCGGGGAAGTCTGCCACGACGCAACTCCTATAGGTGATGTGGGCGGGGCGAGTGCCGCCCGTCACGGACTGGGCCCTGGGTGTGAGCGGCAGCTCCGGCGATGGCGTCGGCGCGCTTGGCGACGGGCCCAGGAACGCCCCACCGACCCCAGGCGCGAGGATCACGTACTGCCCGCACCGCTTGCGTGAGCTCTTTGTCGGCGGGTCTCATCGGTAGGTGACCGCCGGCTCAGGGGTGGGCGCGCAATTCCCGTTCGGTCTGGGCGTAGATGCGTTCCTGGCCTTCGGCGTCCTGGGACTTCTTCGAGGACTTCTTCAACTTCGCGGAGCTGTAGTAGCCCCCGGTCGCGGTCGCGAGCTCCGGATCGGCCATCAGCCGCACACAGCCGCGTGACCCCTTCTCCGGAGGCCCGACGAACGGATTGGTCAACGCCTCAATCGTTTTGAACGGGCCGCCGGCCTTGCTGCCGAGAGTGGTCTTGACCGCGCCCGGGCTGACTGCGTTGAACGTCAGGCCCTCGCCCTCATGGCGGCGAGCTTGGGCGTAGGTGTACATCAGGGCCAGCAGTTTGGCATCGGCGTAGGCCTGGATCTGCTTGTACTTACCCGGGTAGCTCCAGTCGGTGATCGGCTTGCCCCGCGACTCGATCAGGGCGGTCATGTTGACCACCCGCGAGGGCGCGGCGAAATCATCAGCGCCTTTCCGGAGCAGGTCGAGCAGCCCGTCGGTCAGTGCCGCCAGCGCGACGTGATTGATGGCGATGGTCCGCTCGTACCCGTCGGGTGACAGCGCCTTGCTGGAGAACGCGGCGCCCGCGTTGTTAACCAGTCCGTTGAGTCCCTTCGGCGCGGCCTCGTTCGCAGCGTCGACGAGTTCCCGAACACCCGCCAGAGATCCGAGGTCTCCGGCTACGGGCAGGTACTGGCCGTTGCCGTTGCCGTTGTTGACCAGTAGGTCGACAGCGCGTTGGGCGTCGTCGGCACGACGGGCGTGCACCAGCACAGTCGCGCCACTATTCCCGATGCCTTGGGCGGTTTCGTGGCCGATACCGCCCTTGGTGCCGGTGACTAGCACGGTCTGTCCGTCCAGCCGACCCGCGAATTGAGCATCGAACTTGCTCATGGTCTCTCCTCGAAAGATGTGCAGTAGGAATGAGTCGTGTAACCCACTCTGTCAGCCTCGGAGTGGGCTGTCGAACTCATAGGCTGGTATCGTGGCGTCATGGTCAGCCACGCCCGGGAGCGACCAAAGCTCACCGCCAAGGGAGAACGCGCCCGGGCCTGGCCCGGTCGGCCAATCCCTCGACTGTGGCGTCGTCGCCGTAGATCAGCAGCGCGGCCGGCCGGACAATCTCGCCGACCTGTAGGGCGTAGCGGCGGGCGGTGCCGCGGCTGAGCTTCTGCTCGTGCTGCTCATCGAGCCAGCACCGCGGGGTCGATGTCGTCGACCGGGATGTAGTACTGCGGGTAGTGCGACCACTCCCACACATACAGCCCGACGTCGTGTCCACGACTATGTGCCCATCCAGGACGGCCCGGATCCGCCGCGGGACCGGCGCGGTGTGGTTCACCGGCGGCAGCGCGAGCGGATGGCCGCCAGTCACGAGGTGGCTCCGGTCGCGGCGAGACCCTCAAAGTCGTCGCACGGTCCGCCGGCAGCCCGATGCACGGCGACGCCGGGGAACTCAATGATCGCGTACTCGCTCATGTGGATACTCCTCAGTTGTTAGCTGTGACCTGCGTTCTAGGTCTTCACTCTTAAACATCGCTCCG
>JBKQQQ010000567.1:0-21654 GCA_052144275.1 Streptosporangiaceae bacterium | reverse complement strand
CTGCCTTCCACGTTGTGGACCGTGTGGGCACCCCGGACTGGGATTTCGCGGCTCAATAGCCCGGCCTGCGCGTGCCCCTGTCAACGCTTCGCCACGCCCTCGCGGGTCGTCGACGCATGACTCGGGGTCGCCGTGGGTCGCTAGCCCTTCGACGCAGAACTCTTCCATCTCCTCCTCCATGCCGGTTTATCCCGGCGCTTTCCCACAACGTGCCGTCCACCAGTGCCAGCCTGCCCCGGGTCATCTGCCTGGCCTCGTCCATGTCCGGCCGGAACGCCTCCGTAGCCTGAGCGATCAGCGGGGTGAACTCCGTGATGACGTTCGAGACCGTACCCTGGGAGATACCGAAAACATCGGCAATGACTTCTTCGGTAATATTCTGCCGCTTGTAGAGCAGCGTGACCATGATCGCTTCTCGCAGCGGGAGACTCTTCGGGCGTCCGGTTCCCTTGTCCCAGGGCTCGGGCAGAATGTCATCGATACGCGCCTCGAGCTCATCGAGTTGTCCGGCATTCAGTCCGAAGGTACGATGGTAACGCAACGGCTCCTCCATCGGTGAATGGTTTGGTTCGCACCTCCTTTCTACCGATGTGGGGAGCCGCTGCCTTTCAGGCACGCCGGCCCAAAATTAGAACTTAAATAACGATTAGGCGGGGATCCGCAGAAGCTCGTATGGAGAGTTTCTAATAACCCTCCTGGAATGCGCATGACCGTGATGGCTGGCTCGCATGCTGTTATGAAGACATTACCTTCACCGGCCCGGGCGGAGTAGGTGGCCAGGGCTTCGACGTCGGCCGGATGTTCTGGTCTCTTTGGCAGGACGCATTTCCAGATTGCAGGTGCACGATTAACATCGCAGTCGCAGAGGGGAACGAGGCCATCCAGGAATCGGTCTTCACAGGCACGCACACGGAGACATTCCGCCTGCCAAACAGTCAAGACATTCTCCCGACCGGGAAGAGCGTGGCAATCCCCTATACGCTGGGCCTCACTTACCTTGGTGGCAAGTGGTCAAGCTTCCGGCTTCTCTTCGACCGAGCGGAGCTCATGACTCAATTGGGGCTCCTGCCGACCTAACACCAGGCTGAACTCGTAGTGCATGTGGTAACCAGGGTTCGATTGTCACTCCGGTGGCGGCGAGGCAGCCGTTGATCAGGTGGGGGCGGTACTGGATCTTCTTCAGTTTGCGCTTGACGATGCGGACCAGGCCATCCAGGTCGGCGGCGGCGAAGTTGGCCATGGACCGCTTGAGCAGCGACCAGATGCCCTCGGCGGGATTCAGGTCCGGCGCGTACGCGGGCAGCCGGTACACCCGCAGCCATTCCTGGTTCTCCGCGGCAAAAGACGCCAGTTCCGGGGCCAGGTGGATGTTGAGGTTATCCCAGCACCACACCAGCGGGGCTGACAGGCCCCGGTGGGCGGCGATGATCAGGTCCCGGTAATCGCTCCAGGTGAACCCCTTCGGCTCGCCCTTGCGGCGGCGGTACACGCGCAGCTTATAGAACAGGTGCGGGCGGTCTCCGGGCCGGTAGCATGCCACCCCGGCGATGCTGACCCGCCCGCCGCCCGCGCCGCGCACCCTCACTACCGGCCGGGCGCCGCGCGGGGCCCAGGTGCGGCCTTTCGGCGGCCTGAGCCCCTGGCCTGCCTCGTCCTCGAAGCAGACGTAGGCGCCCAGGTCGCGAGCGGTGCTTTTATATCGGGCCACACCTGGTCCTTCCACACCGCCACGGCGTCCTCGTCGCGCTCGAGTGCCTGGCGGACAGGGACCTGGCAGGACCAGCTGTGCCGGCGCATCAGCTTCCACAGTCCCTCGGCCGTGTAGCCGACGTGGAACAGCCGCCCGATCAGCGTCTTGATCCGGCCCAGGGTCCACCGCTGGTCCGCGGCGAACCCGTGGGCCAGCGGGCCTTTCCGGAGTTCCTGCTCCAGCCGGGCCCACTGCTGCGGGCTCAGCTTCTCCCGCGACATCGGCCCCCTGGACCGCAGCGCCTCTATCCCGTCGTCCCGCCAGGCCCGGTGCCACCGCCGCACCGACCCTTCGGTGACCCGCAGGTCCCCGGCGATCTCACTGATCTTGTCGCCACGGGCGAACCGGTCGGCGGCCTCCAGCCGCAGCCGCTCGAATGCCATGCTCATGAGAGCGACAGAACCGAGAATGAGATTGATCAGCATCGCTATTCGTCCCCCTCGTTGTCGCGGGCGCTGTGAGGGATCGCCACGGCTCGGTAATGCACCGGCCCGAAGTCGCGAACCGCGCTGTAATGCCCGCGCGGGCTGTCGGCGTCGCTTGCGGCCGAGCCGATCAGTTCGGCGATCGTTTCGATTTCGGCGAACATCTGCGCGTCGCTCGCTTCGGCCGGGAACACGATCACGTCGGCCCGCCATGGCACGGGAACATCAGGGTTCTGGTCGAGAAAATTTGCGAGGTCGCGCAATCTGGCGATCAGCCGAAGCCGTTCCTCATCGTTTCCGTAATAGTTCATCCGGCATCACTTCCTTCGGAGTCTTGGAGGGTTCCTTCCGTGTCTCCGATTTCACCGTGTACCGGCTTGATTTCCCATGCACTGGCAATGCAGTAGCAGTGCAATTCACCGAGAGGAAGTATCGTGAGCATGCAACCGCAGTGCAACTGCAATGCAAGAGAGCACCTGGCAGCTATGCCGGTGCTCTAAATTACTATCGAAGGGGTTTAGAACTCCCTGGCGACGGGAACCACCCGCACGATGCGTGACACGCTAGGTTGCGGCGGAACAAAATCGTCCCCGGTTATTCGGGTGATCTCAGACCATGAGAATTCAGGTCCAAGCTGATCTAGGTCTGTTGATTCCCCCACCGCGAGAATGGCTACCCGAAACGTCAAATCGGGTATCAGCCCGAGTAGAGATTCAGTCACCCTGTTAGGCAGATTTCCGATTAGCACGTCGAACGACATCAAGCGGATCATCTCCAGAGCGTCACCCTGCACTACGTTCGCGTGCGGCACGTTCTGGCGTAGGAATCCAATCAGCCGGTCGTCGAGCTCGACAAGCGTGAGGCTTCTCGATCTCGGTAGTTCCCTGGCAACGGTACCGATCCCGGCTCCCACCTCAAGAACGTCGTCTTCGAGACGGATGCCCGCTGCCGATATCAACTTCGACAGCTTCTCAGCGGATACAAGGAAATACTGCTGAAAGTTCGGGTTTGCATTGGCAGCGATTTCGCGGTCAGTTGGCATTATAATACGGACTCTCGTCTAGGGCTCCAAGGAGCATTGAAAATTGTTCCCGAAAACCAGAGGGCACCTTGTCGCGCTTTGCCAGCTGACCGGATATACTCCGCAGGATAACTGCCGTTCGCGTTGACGCGACATCTCTTGAAAGCGGAATCAGTTGGCGGACTGTCCGCTCCGCGGCGTCCCAAGTGTTATTATCCACTTGCGATTGCAGGAGATAAGCACGGTGTAGGTACTGGCTCCGTATTTCATCGGCTGGCGTCGCCATGACTGACCGCTCAAAGTGGTCTATCGCCTCGGTGGCAAGCCCGAGGTCACGATGCACCATCGCCTCGTGCCATGCAAGCTCGCGGTCGTCGATCCACCAGGCCCATGCTGGGTCGCTGTCACTCACCCCGTTCAAGTATAGGTCACGAATTTCCGGAAGGAGCCTGAGAGCGCTTTCGTCTCCGCTTTGCGCCAAAGCGCGTGCCTTGCGGGTGAGGAAAAGTGCTTTTATTCGCGGAGATAGCTTGTAATCCCCCTCCAGAACTGAGCGAGCAATCTGGAACGCTTCCCTTGGCCGACCCTCGGCGGCGGCATGCATACTTGAATTCTGGAGTGTTAGAAGCTCAACAGTCTTATCGCCCGCTAGGCGCGTGAAGTACAGGGATTCCTGATTCATCCGTCGGCAGAGGTCATGCGCTTCGGCATCATAGGCAAGCCATCCGGCAACCTCGGCCAGCTCCCCCGCCGCAGAGTGCAGATCACGCTCAAGCCTAGGATCATAACTTCCCGTGCCGAGCCGATCACGCAGGTTCCGGAAGAATCGCGTGGAAAGCCTGAGCAGATCCGCGCCACCAAATCGGTTATCCAGCGCTACGATCTCATGGATATGGCTATTTATCGACTCAAGAAGTTCAAGTCCTTCAATTTCTGACTTGCTTGTGGCATTAAGGGATGTTCCAAGTGATTCAAGATGACCGGACTCCTGAGTTCCGCCCTCCGTTTCGCCGATCAACACGGCGAACTGAGCTTTGACGCGATCCGGGGCACGCTCAAGCGCCGTGTCGAGGATTTCTTGTATCGCCGGCCGAGGGATGACCTCGGGATTCCCGCGCCAATTGGCGACGGTGCGGACGGATACGCTCAGATGCTCCGCGTATGACTCGTTGGTCATGCGGAAGGCTTGCCGGAGTAGGTCGGCGTGGCCACCGGACCACGTCGCGACTACCTGCATGCGCGGTTACCAGCCAAGCAGGCTGCACACGTGGTCAGGCTGAAAGCCACGTCGGCGACTGGTCCGTTTGGACACGCGCTGACGCGGTCAACGAATGCCCGCCCCATGGCGGGTGTCACTGTCATGTGGCGCGCTGCCCGTTCCCTTGGTCGCTCGCCTGCCGCTAACAGTGTGCCCAATTTCTCACGCTATGAAGTGATACGTAAGGGAAACGTCACTGTTCATCGGGCAGACTTGGGTGTCATGCGAGCCACGTAGCCGCCCCGGTTCGGATTTTCAGCCCTTGACGAACGTCCCGATGGTCGAGGTCTCGACCAACTCGTGTTCCCGGAGGAGCGTCATGGCCTTGCCGGCGGTCTCCATGGAGTGGCCGGTTAGGTCTCTCATCTCCCGCTGACTGGGGAGTTGGTCTCCGGGCGCAAGGTTGCCAGCCCTGATCTGGTTCTCGATCCAGTCGGCTAGTTGGACATACACCGGCGTAGCGCCACGGTGCGCCACGAAGTTTGCCCAGTTCACAGCCATGCTGATCATGGTAGAACAATGCCAGGTCAGGCCTTGCTAGCCAGAACAAGGCATTACAAGGCATAGCAATGGCATGTAGTCTGTAGATGTTCCCGCAGGGTCGTTCGGTCGCTTGCTTCGGCGTGCATACCGTTCCCGCGACCCTGCCAAGGAGCGCCCCGGCCCCGTACCTGCGTCGCACGGGGCCGGGGGTCCGCGACGCATCCGACGCATCACGAGATGACGCATCACCCATGAACAGCCCACTGCCGCCACTGTCGGCCGCTGATCGTGGTCCGCGCGCCCGTGCGGGTCCTACCGCCACGCGGCGCGAGGTTACGGATGAACGCTGACGTGAGCAACCCCGCGCTGCACTTCGGGCGTGAGGTCCAGCGTGCAAGGATTTCAGCAGGCATGACACTTGCCGAGATGGGGCGGGTTGTCGGGTACCACAAGAGCCAGGTCTCGCGTGTCGAGCGCGGCGTTCGTGCGCCCACCAGGAAGTTCGCGCAGATGTGCGACCTCGCGTTCCCCGGGCGTGGCGGCTGGTTTCTCCGCTTCTACGAAGACAGCCGACAGTGGTCAGCTATGCCGCCATGGTTCCGCAACTGGATCGAGCACGAGCAACGCGCGGTCAACCTGCGAATCTGGCAACCCTCATCACTGTCGGGGCTGCTGCAAACCGAGGCGTACGCACTGGTGCAACTGCGGACGTTCCCTGGTGCCACCGCTGACCAAGTCGCGGAGCGACTACGCGCGCGGATGGCCCGGCAGGCGATCCTCACCCGCGAGATGCCCGCCGCGCCGATGGTGTGGTTCCTGATCGATGAGGCTGCGTTGCGTCGCCGCACCGGAAGCCCGTTGATCATGGCCGATCAGCTTGAGCGGCTGCTTGCCCTCGCCGAGCTGCCGAATGTCACTGTTCAGGTGGTACCCAACGTCGCGCACGCCGAGTTGACCGGAGGCTTCGCTCTGGCGGAAGCGGCGGCCGGATCGGCAGCGTATATTGAAACCGCGCTGACCGGTCAGGTTTTCGAAGACTCTCGGGTGATTCTCGAACTGTCGGGCCGGTTTGATGCGCTCAGAACCGAAGCGCTGCGAGGCACCGAAAGCCTCTGCCTGATCGAAGAGGGTGCACGCGAATGGAGACAGCAGGCAACTGGCGTACTGCCAGCTACTCAGGTGCGAACGGTGGCGAGTGCATAGAAGTCGCCAGTGCCGCCGACGCGGTCATGGTGCGCGACACCAAGAATCGCGAGGGCGGCACCCTGAACGTGCCCGCCAGCGCGTGGCGAGCGTTCATCGCGGAGATGAAGTGACCACGCTCTAGTGTCGGTTCTCGTCGAGGGCGTCCTATTCGCAGAAAAGATGTCCATGGCTTGTCCTTTGTCCTGTGCCAGCGAATCTGAGCTATTGCCATCGCTTCTGAGCCATATGTAGGTTCCTGCCATCGAACCTCACCCACGCGGACCTCTTCGGCGCGGACCTCAGCGGCGCGACCCTCAGCGGCGCGGTCCTCGCCGGCGCGGTCCTCGCCGGCGCCAGGTGGCCCGAAGGCGAGCTAGTTCCGGAGGGCTGGAGACTAGACACCGGCTCCGGCTGACTGGAGCAGGCCGGCACTGGTTCTAGGCCAGCAGAGGCGGAGTAGGAGAGCGGGAGGCCTCGATTGCCCCGCACGGAGGCGGCGGCACTGACGTTATGAGGCCCCCTCAGGGTCTGACCGGAGTGCCTCCGCGGGCCCGGGCTATGCGACCCCGGCGGCCGTGCTCGGGGCTTCCGCTCCCGCCGGGGTTTCGGCGCGCGGAATGAAGATGGCCGCGACAAGGCCGATCAGGCCCATGCACGCGAGGGCGAGAATGGCGTACCCGTAGGACTGGTTGCCCTCGCCGAGGCCGGCGACCAGGATGGTGCCCGCGATCGCGGTGCCAAGCGATGACCCCAGGTTGGAGATACTGCGCGACAGCCCGGAGATCTCGCCCTGCAGGTTCTCCGGGAAGGCGGACTGCACGACGTTGACCGAGGGGGTGAGCATGACGCCGACGCCCGCGCCCATCAGGAACAGTCCCGGGGCGAAGTACCAGGGGCTGGGGTTGCCTCTCGCCATGACGATCAGCACGATCATGCCGGGGATGGCTACCACGAAGCCGGCCACGATGAGAGTCCGCTGCTTGAAGCGTTTGGCCAGGGCGCCCTGGGCCAGCGAGGACGCCAGGATGCCCACGGTCGCGGCGGTGAAGATCACGCCCGTCTGGATGGAGTTGTAGTTCCGGACCACCTGCAGGTAGGCGGACACGGCGAAGGCGCTGCCCAAGAGCATCGCCCACTGCACGTTCTGGGTGACCATGCCCAGGTTCGAGGTGCGGTTGCGGAACAGGCTGGTCGACAGCAGGACCTCCTTGCCGGCCCGTTCCCGGTTGCGAATCCAGGCGAAGAACCCGGCCAGGATGATCGCCCCGGCGGCCATCAAGATCGCCATCAGCGCGAGGTTGCTGTCGGCCGCCATGATCCCGCCCACCAAGAGCACGAGGCCCAGCGCGGACAAGATCGCCCCCACGACGTCGAAGGGGCGGCCCGGGTCCGCCGGCAGCGGGTCGACCAGGCCGCGGGCGAGCAGCACGATGACCGCGACGATGATGGCCTGGAAGACGAACGCGGCGCGCCAGCTGAGTGCCGTGGCGATCGCACCGCCGATCAGCGGCCCGGTGGCGGCGCCGATTCCGCCCATGCCGCTGACCACCCCGAAGGCCCACGCGCGGGACTTCAGGTCCCGGAACAAGATCGTGACGAGGATGTAGACAGGCGGGATCAGCAGGGCGGTACCGATTCCCAGGAACAGGGAGTAGCCAACGGCGAGCACGCCGATGCCGGGCGCGACGGCGCTGATCAGCGCGCCGAGCCCGTAGATGGCCAGCCCGGTGATGAAGCACCGTTTGCGGCCGAACTTGTCGGTCAGCTTCCCGCCAGGGATCATGAGGGCGGCCATGACCAGGAGAAACAAGGTAATGCAGACCTGCACCGCCTGGATGGTGGTGTTCAGGTCGGTCTTGATGTCGTTGATCATGACGTTCATGTTCGAGCCGGCGAAGCTGCAGATGAACTGCGCCAGCGCCAGCGGAATCAGCATCTTCCGCAGCGATGCCCGGTCCAGCTGGGCAACGGTGCTGGTCATCGCCGCACACCACCACGTAGCCGACGACCGGTTACGCTCGGCGACGGCTCGCGCATGTGCGCCATGCAGGCGAGTGTCCCGTGGACCCTGACGCGGCGCGTCACCCGCCACGGGTGACGGCCCGGTCCGGCCGATCGCTTCCTGAGCCTGCCGCTCGGTCTCTGCGATCCGGGTCTCGGCGGCGCTTACCGCGCGGCGTCGGCCTCGGCCCGCTGGATCGCTTCGTCCGCGCTGGCCTGGAGCACGGCGACGCTGGGATCGAGTACGTCGTAGCCGCGCACGACGCGCAGATCTCCGGCCGCGCCAGCAACCGTTACCGTGACCGCATGCCGATCAGCCTGGGCCCCAACGCGGCCGACGCCCGGCAGGCCGCCAGCCTGTTCCGCGTCCTGGCCAACCCCACCCGGCTGGCCATCCTGCTCACCCTGCAAACCGGAGAACAGCGCATCACCGATCTCACCGCCCAGCTCGGCGGCTCCCAGGCCAACATCTCCGCCCACCTGACCAGGCTCAAGCAAGCCGGCCTGATCACCAGCCGGACACAAGGCCGCGCGGTCTACTACCGCCTCACCCGGCCCGAGCTCGGCGCCCTGCTGCAAGCCGCCGCGCAGCTACCCGCCCCCGCCCAGGGGGCAAGCCACCGAAGAAAAGGACAGAACCGTGAGAAAACCCAGCCGACAAATCAATGAGAAACCCGCATGACCCCAGCTCAACGCGGCCTCAGGTGACATCAGACCTGAGAATCTACATCTAGGCCAAAGCCCGTACTCGCGGGGCATCCTCGGTTTCCGGGGGTGCCCGTCTGCGTTTCGGTGTCTTCGGGCGTTGTACGCAGCGTTGCCAACCACGGCAACCGTTGCCAGAAGCCACTCGAAAACAACTATGCGCACATCCGAACGTGCACGCTGCTACCACGCAGGCACGAAAGAAGGTGCAAACCCGTGCGTACACAGACCTCCGGGGTACCCGAGGCGATCACCTTTGAACGCGACTATCCGGGCACTATCGACCAGGCGCGGCACGTCCGCGCCGACCTGGCAAGGGTGGCCACCGCGTGCCCGGTAGCGGACGACCTGGTCTTGCTGGCGTCCGAACTGGCGACTAACGCCATCCTGCACAGCCGATCCGGCCGCCCCGCTCGGACGTTCGCCGTGCGGGCGACGCTCTACCCTGGTGACTATGCGTGGGTTGAGGTCATCGACCAAGGCGGCGCATGGATGCAGGATGAGCATGATGACGAGCACGCGCGCGGACTTGCCATCGTTGCCACCGTCGCAGGAGACGGCAACTGGGGAATCGACGGCGATGACGCAAGCCGCGCGGCATGGTTCCGGCTCAGCTGGCACGAAGACCCTGGCCAACACGACGTGCGGACCTTGACCTGAAGCGCCTGGCTCATCCCTGCGAGTCATGGGAAAGTCAGGGTTCTAAGCAGCCGTAACCGCCTAAACGGAGCAAAACACGCGGTGACTCTATCACGGTAAGAAGTTCGATTAATATGTTTCAGCAGCACTTATAGCGTTTTGATCCGTGTTGCGGCTGATTGCGGTTGAAGATTAGACAAACTCCGGCATAAAGTCAAGCCTACGGGCATGCGTCGGTTGCCTCGTCCTCCTCCTCGGCCGCCTTGGCCTCCTCGGCTGCCTTGGCATCAGCCTACGGACGGAGGTACCCCGATCGCTACGGACAGAGATGTCAGAACTACGGACAGAGTATCGATTGCTACCGAGCGTGTCGTAGTGCCGCACGGAGGGTTACGCTATGCTTCCGAGCGTCTCCGCTCCATGCGGCACCTGACAGATCCGAGGAACGGCCGGGAGACCCAGAGGACAGTCGAAGGGGCGGATTCGATGCGAGGCGTTATCTGGAGCTAGCGCTTTCGGGGCGTTTAGCAGCGAGAGAAACGGGGTTCGCGGGGTACGGGGCTCTGCGAACAGGGGGCACACCCGCGGGAAGCAGTGGATCCGTCGGCGTTGCACCTAGAAGGGTGCCGTGGGTACCGAGGGTTCCGCGGTCTCGGCTGCCTCGTCCTCCTCGAGCGCCTGCGCGGCGACTTCGGCGTCGTCGAGGTCGCGGCCGAACCGCTCGATCGCATCTTCATCGATCATTCCTTCCGGCCCCTCGGTCGCGTCGGGATTCTCTGGGAACTCCTCGCCCGCCTGGTCGTCTTCGGTGTTCACGCGCTGGGGCCGCAGCCGGATGTAGTTCGCCGGCCCTCGGCTCAGGTCGTGTCCCACGGTGTCCGCCGTGATCTCGATCGAGGTCCTGAGCTGGCCGTTCTTGTCCTCGAAGGTGCTGGTCCTGAACCGCCCCTTGACGATGACCGGGTCGCCTTTGTGCAGGCTGGCTCGCACGTGATCGGCCAGCCTGGCCCAGCAGCTGACGTTGTAATACGAGGTCTCGGCGTCGCGCCACTGCCCGGTCGCGCTGTCGCGGTAACGAGGCGTGGTGCCGACGCGCACCTTGGTAACTAGCTTGCCGGTCGCGGTGGTGCGAATGTTCGGGTCCTGGGCCACGAAGCCGACGAGGGTCACGTATCCGCCCTGGCTCATTTTCGATTCCTCCTTGAATTCCCGGCGGCCCGACGCCACCGGGTCCCCTCCACCGTGCCCGACCGCGCATCCCGCCACCGCCCCGGCCGCTGTCCTGTGGATAACTCCGCTCCGGCGCTCCGCCTGTGGACAACTATTTGCCATCGGCAACACGGTGCGGAAGAATGCCC
Organism: Streptosporangiaceae bacterium; assembly: GCA_052144275.1. Lineage (GTDB taxonomy): Bacteria > Actinomycetota > Actinomycetes > Streptosporangiales > Streptosporangiaceae > Palsa-504. The sequence continues at coordinate 10,829 of JBKQQQ010000567.1, read as the reverse complement.
GCCCGCTGCGGTCTACACGCGGTGCTGTTGGCCGAAGGCTGGCTGGTGCGAGCCCGGCAGCGCCGCCCCGATTGCATGTATGCCGACTGCGTTACTGGTGTTACTGATGAGGACGATCTGAGACGTCATCCCGTATCATGTGCGGTTACTACCCGCGGTAGAGGCTGTCGTGTATCTCTGCTTGCGTGCGTGTCAAGCCCTGATCCCGCCGCGACGCGGTCCTGACCTTGGGGTTTAACAGCAACGATGGAACATCGTTGTCGCCAGGACAGCAACGATGTTCCATCGTGGCGGTTACTGCTGCGGGCGGAGGGGCGGATCCGGGTTGCGGGGCGGGCGTACGGGGCGCATGGGGCACGCGGGAAAGCGGTGGCGGGCACAGGCCGGGGCGCAGGGACGAGGCGCGGGCACAGGCCGGGGCGCAGGGACGAGGCGCGGGCACAGGCCGGGGCGCGGGCGCGGGCGCAGGCCGGGGCGCAGGGACGAGGCGCGGGCGCGGGCATGAGGCGAGCCGGGGGCATGGGCACGAGGCGGGACGGGCCGGGGCGAGCGCGAGCGCGGGTGAGGGGTTGGCGCAGAGGGCGGGGTCAGAGGCGGGTGATGCGGGCTACTTCTTCTGGGGTTAGGGAGAAGCTGAAGAGGTCGAAGTTCTGCTCGATGTGTTCGGGGCGGGAGGCCTTGGGGATGACGATGACGCCGATGTCGAGGTGCCAGCGCAGGACCACCTGGGCGGGGGTCACGCCGTACTTGGCGGCGATCTCGGCCAGCGTGCGGTCACGCAGCCTGGTGCCCTTGAGCGGGCTGTAGCCCTCCACCGCCACGCCGCGTTCGGCGTGCGCGGCCAGCAGGGCCTCGTCGTAGCGGGCTGGGCTCCACGGAATCTGGTTGACGGCGGGCCCCCACCCACCTCCCCTCCCCCCATCATTCGCCTTGATCAGGTCGTCGATCTGGCGCACGCTGTAGTTGCTTACCCCGACCGAACGGGTCAGGCCCTCGTCCCTGACCGCCAGGAAATCCTGCCATAGCGACACGAGGTTCCGGCTGCGGGGCGGCCAGTGCACCAGCCACAGATCCACGTAATCGGTGCGCAGCGCTTTCAGGCTCTCGGCGATGGTGGCCGGCGCGCGGCCCGCGTTGCCCGGCGGCAGCTTGGTGGTGACGAACAGGTCGGCCCGGTCCAGGCCGCTGTCGGCGATGGCGCGACCGATCTGTTCCTCGTTCCGGTACATGGTGGCCGTATCGATGTGCCGGTAGCCGACCTGCAGGGCGTGCCGGGTGGCCTCGTAGGCCATCTGGCCCTCCAACTGCCAGGTGCCGAACCCGACCATCGGCATGGCGACACCGCCGCCCAGGTCCACTACGGGAATCTCAGTCGCGGTCATGCCCCAATTGTCGCAACCGGCGGAGGGTGCGGACGCCGGGGCGGCGGCAGGAGCGCTTAGCTCAGGACGGCGCGGATGGCGCGGGAGAGCTCGCCGGGCACGTCTGGCAGCAGCTGGTGGACTCCGTCCCGGACGACGTCGCGGCCGCCGATCACGACCGTGCGCACGTCGGCGGCGCAGGCGCTAAATACGGCTGCCTCCAGCGCCAGGTCGCCGGCCGCGCCCGCGGTCCGGGCGCTGTCCAGCGACACGGTGACCAGGTCGGCCCAGGCCCCGGGCGCGATCTCTCCGGCGTCTGGCCAGCCCAGGCTGGCGTGCCCGTCGCAGGTCGCGGCGCCCAGCAGCGTTTCGGCGGTGAAGTGGCCGCGGGCGCGGCGGGCCAGCCGTTCGGCGTACTCGACCCCGCGGGCTTCTTCCAGCATGTCGATCACCGCGTGGCTGTCGCTGCCCAGGGTGAGCGTGCAGCCGGCCGCGGCCAGCGCCTGCGCGGGCGCGAGGCCGTCGCCGAGATCGCGCTCGGTGGTGGGGCACAGGCAGGCGAACACGCTGCTGCCGCCGAGCAGCTCCAGGTCACCGGCATCGACGTGGGTGGCGTGCACCACCGTGGTCCGCGGCCCGAGCACGTCCTGCTCGTACAGCAGCTTGCTGGGCGAGACGCCGTAGAGCGCCTGGCACGCGTCGTTCTCGGCCTGCTGCTCCGACATGTGCACGTGCATCGGGGCACCGCACCGGTGCGCCCAGGCCACCACCGCGTGCATCTGGTCCCGCGGGACCGCGCGGACCGAATGGATCGCGGCACCCGCCTTGGCGTGCGGCGAGATCATCCCGTGCTGGTCGAAGCCGAGGTCGGCGGCCCGCGACGCCCATCGCGCGGCGTCGCCGTCGCCGAAGCGCAGCTGCGGGCCGGCCAGCGGCAGCATCCCGCGCGGAGCGGTTGGACCCCAAGGAGCTAGGCCGCCGGCCAGGTAGCAGGTGTCGAGCAGCGTCATCCGCAGGCCTGCCTCGGCGGCCGCCTGGACCAGGGCCCGGCCCATCGCGTTGGGGTCGGCGTAGGGCCGCCCGCCCGGCTGGTGGTGCAGGTAGTGGAACTCGCCCACGCAGCTCACCCCGGCCAGCGCCATCTCGGCGTACACGGCGCGGGCCAGCCGGAGGTAGCTGTCGGGGTCGAGCCGGGCCGCGACCTCGTACATCCGCTCGCGCCAGGTCCAGAACGTGCCACGGTCCGCCTGGGTGGTGGCGCGCAGGGCGCGATGGAAGGCGTGCGAGTGCGCGTTGGCGAACCCGGGCAGGGTGAGGCCCGCGAGGTGCTCAGCGGCGGGTAGGGCAGATGAGGCTGATGTGGCGGCGGCCGGGGCGGGTGAGGCTGATGGGGTTGATGGGGCGGTGTCGGTTGATGAGGCGGCGGGCGGCGCGGAGGCGGGAGTGACGCCGGGGGTGACGCCGGGAGTGACGGAGGTGAAGCGCTCGCCGTCGGCTTCGATCAGGACGTCGCGGCGGACGCCCTGGCCGGGGAGCCAGGCCAGGTCGGCGAGCCAGCGCCTATGCGGGGGGGTCTGGGGCCACCGGGGTCTGGGGTCTCCCCAGGGGGCAGAGTGGCCCCCCGGGCTAGCACTGCTCACCGGGCCAGGTCCTCGAGGACCAGGGCGAGGGCGCGGACTCCGGCTTCGCAGTCGGCCAGATCGGCGTGCTCGGCGGGCGAATGCGAGACGCCGGTGGGGTTCCGCACGAACAGCATGGCCGTCGGCACCCGCGCCGCGAGCACCCCGGCGTCGTGCCCGGCCCCGGTGGGCAGCACCGGCGCCTTCACCCCGGCCGCCTCGAGCACCCCCGCGATCCAGTCCCGCAGCCCCTGGTCGAAACGGACGACCGGGGTGGACGACTCCTGCCGGACGCTGAGCGTCACCTGGTGCTCCGCGCAAGAAAATTCGGCCGCCGAACGGACCTCGGCAACAGTGTCCGCCAGCGCTTCTTCGTCCGGCGCCCGGGCGTCCAGCCAGGCGGTTACCGCCGAGGAGACCCCGTTAGCGCCGCCTGGTTCGGCGATCACCTTGCCGAACGTGGCCAGCGCCCCGCGCTCCGCCGCGGCCCGGCGGGCCGCCAGCACCGTGCTCGCGTAGGGCAGCATCGGGTCGTTCCGGTCGGCGAACCTGGCCGTGCCGGCGTGATCCGCGCGGCCGGAGAACACCAGCCGCCAGCGGCCGTGCGGCCAGATCCCCTCGGCCAGGCCGAGGGCGGCGCCCATCGGGGCGAGCGCACGGCCCTGTTCGACGTGCAGTTCGACGAACGCGGCCATGCCGTCCAGCAGGTCGGGGCGGGGACCGAGCAGGCTGGCGTCGCAGCCCGCGGCGGTCATTGCCGCGGCCAGCGTGACGCCGTCGTCGTCGGTGAGGGCCCGGGCGGTCTCCGGGTCGATGGCTCCGGTCATCAGGCGGCTGCCCAGGCAGGGAACGCGAAACCGAGCGCCTTCTTCCTCGGTGAACAGGGCAAGCACGACGGGCCGTTCGGGAGAAAAGTTCTTATCTTTAAGCATTTCCACGGCGGCCAGCGCGGACACGACGCCGAGCGCTCCGTCGTAGCCCCCGCCGTCGGGGACCGAATCCAGGTGGCTGCCGGTCGCGATGGCGTTCGTTCTCTGCTGCCCCCACCAGGCCCACAGATTGCCGTTGTTATCGGCTTCCACGGCTAGGCCGAGTTTGGTGGCCTGCGCGGTGAACCAGGCGCGGCACTGCGCGTCGGCCTCGGTCCAGGAGTAGCGGCGGTAGCCGCCGGTCCCGGGGGCGCGGCCGAGCGGCTCGAGCTCGCGCCAGAGCTCGGCGAACGTCATCCCGGCGCCATCGGGACGCGGACGCCGCGTTCGGTGGCGACCGTCGCGGCCTTGTCGTAGCCGGCGTCGGTGTGCCTGATCACGCCCATGGCCGGGTCGTTGATCAGGACGCGCTCGAGCTTCTGCCCGGCTTGTTCGGTGCCGTCGGCGACGCAGACCTGGCCAGCGTGGATGGAGCGGCCGATGCCGACGCCGCCGCCGTGGTGGATGGACACCCAGGACGCGCCGGAGGCCGTGTTGACCAGCGCGTTCAGCAGCGGCCAGTCGGCGATGGCGTCGGAGCCGTCGGCCATCGCCTCGGTCTCGCGGTACGGCGACGCGACCGACCCGCAGTCCAGGTGGTCGCGGCCGAGCACCACCGGGGCGGACAGGTCACCGCTCTTGACCAGCTCGTTGAAGCGCAGGCCGGCCAGGTGCCGCTCACCGTAGCCGAGCCAGCAGATCCGGGCCGGCAGCCCCTGGAAGTGCACCTTCTCCTCCGCCAGCCTGATCCACCTGGCCAGCGCCTCGTTCTGCGGGAACAAGTCGAGGATGGCCTGATCGGTGACGGCGATGTCCTTCGGGTCGCCGGACAGCGCCGCCCAGCGGAACGGGCCCTTGCCCTCGCAGAACAGCGGCCTGATGTAGGCGGGGACGAAGCCGGGAAAGTCGAACGCCCGCTGGTAGCCGGCCAGCTGGGCCTCGCCGCGGATCGAGTTGCCGTAGTCGAAGACCTCCGCCCCGGCGTCGAGGAAGCCGACCATGGCGGCGACGTGGGCGGCCATCGACTCGCGGGCGCTCTGGGTGAAGCCCTCCGGGTCCTCGGCCCGGAGCACGGCCATGTCCTCGAAGGCGATGCCGCTTGGCAGGTAGGTGAGGGGATCGTGGGCCGAGGTCTGGTCGGTGACGATGTCGATGGGGGCGTTGCTTGCGAGCAGGGCCGGGAACACGTCGGCGGCGTTGCCGAGCAGGCCGATGGATTTTGCTTCGTTCTTGTCTCTCGCGGTTACCGCCCTGCGGATGGCGTCGTCGACGTCTGCTGCCTGCTCGTCGAGGTAGCCGTGCTCGATCCGCCGGGTGATCCGGGACTGGTCGCACTCCACGCAGATGACCACGCCGCCGTTCATCGTGACGGCCAGCGGCTGCGCGCCGCCCATGCCGCCCAGCCCGGCGGTCAGCGTGATCGTGCTCGCCAGGGATCCGCCGAACCGTTTGGCCGCGATCGCGGCGAACGTCTCGTAGGTGCCCTGCAGGATGCCCTGGGTGCCGATGTAGATCCACGAGCCGGCGGTCATCTGGCCGTACATGGTCAGGCCGAGCTGCTCCAGGCGGCGGAACTCCTCCCAGGTCGCCCACTGCGGGACCAGGTTGGAGTTGGCGATGAGCACCCGCGGGGCCCACTCGTGCGTTCGCAGCACCCCGACGGGCTTGCCGGACTGGACGAGCAGGGTCTCGTCGTCCTCGAGGTCCTGGAGCGTTTTGATGATCGCGGCGTAGGCGTCCCAGCTCCGGGCGGCGCGGCCGGAGCCGCCGTAGACGATGAGCTGGTCGGGATGTTCGGCCACCTCGGGATCGAGGTTGTTCATCAGCATGCGCATCGCGGCTTCCTGCGCCCAGCCCTTGCAGCTGCGCTGTGAGCCCCTGGGTGCACGGATTTCCATGCTGCCTCCCCTACTCTCGACCATGTGCCCATCATGGCTGGACGGAAATGAGGGTGACAAGCAGGGGGGACCATTGCTAGGTTCGGCGCCTGTGTGTTCGGCTTCCGGGTCTTCGGCTTCTCTGCGGCGGGTCTCGGTGGTGGGCACCTCGGGTGCGGGCAAATCGACCTTGGCCCGGTCGCTGGCGGCTGCGCTGGACGCTGATTTCCTCGAGCTCGACTCGGTCTACCACCAGGCTGACTGGGTGCCGCTGCCCACGCCGGAGTTCCGGCGGCACGTCGCCTCGGTGGTGGCGGGCGAGCGCTGGGTGGTCGACGGGAACTACAGCAAGGTCCGGGACCTGGTCTGGGGCCGCGCGGACACCGTGGTCTGGCTCGACCTGCCGCGGCGCACGGTGATGCGCCAGATCATCTGGCGGTCGTTCCGGCGCGCGGCCGGGCGGGTCGAGCTGTGGAACGGCAACCGCGAGCGCTGGCGCAACCTGTTCGCGCTGGACAAGGAGGAGTCGGTCATCTCCTGGGCCTGGCAGACGCACGCCGCCAACCGGGCCAAGTTCCAGGCGGCGATGGCCGATCCGGCGAACGGCCATCTCCGCTTCGTTCGGCTCACCAGCCCGGCGGCGGTGCGGCGGTTCCTGCGGGGCGCGTCGCCTTGGTCTGCCTCAGGCCGTCACTAGCTCCGATGGTTCGGCGATGACGTCGACCAGGGCGCCGTTGCGCATGACGGTGATCGCCAGGGGGCGGCCGATCGCCTCGGAGAACATCAGCCGCTGCAGGTCCTGGGCTGCGGTTACTGGTTTTCCGCCTGCGGTGAGCAGCAGGTCCCCCGGGCGCAGGCCGGCCCGGTCGGCGGGTCCGCCGCTGACGACCTCGGCGACCAGCAGGCCGGTTGTCCGGCCGAGCCGCTCGCGCCAGTTGGCCGGCACCGGGCCGGGCATCGTGACCAGGCCCAGGTAGGCCCGGCGGACCCGGCCGTCGCGTATCAGCGCGGAGATGATCCGCCGGGTGGTGTCGTTGACCGGGACCGCCATGCCCAGGCCCACGCCGGCCACGGCGGTATTGATGCCGACCACGCGCGCGCCGGCGTCAGCCAGCGCGCCACCCGAGTTGCCCGGGTTGAGCGCGGCGTCGGTCTGGATGACGTCCTCGATCAGCCGGCCGCGGGTCGGCAGGGACCGGCCGAGCGCGCTGACCACGCCGGCCGTCACCGAGCCGGCCAGCCCGAGCGGGTTGCCGACCGCCACCACCAACTGCCCGACCACGAGCTTGTCGGCCTCGCCGAGCTCGGCGGGCTCCGGGGTCGGGCCGTTGGCGCGCAGCACCGCGAGATCGGACAGCGGGTCCGCGCCCACCACCCGGAACGGCGCCGACGTACCGTCGGAGAACGACGCGGTGCCGCTCGTCGACTTGCCGACTACGTGAGCGTTGGTCAGCAGGAACCCGTCGCCGGTGAAGACCACGGCGGAGCCGAGGCTCTCCCCGCCTTGGCCCCGGCCTGGGCCTTGGCCCCAGCCTGGGCCTTGGCCGCGGCCCGGGCCTTGGCCGAGGGGCACGCGGAGGCTCGCGACCTTGGGCGTGAGCCGTTCGGCCACGGCGGAAACGATCTGCGAATATGCGTCCAGGGGGTGACTGGCCTCCATGACATCTCCCAGCCCGTGCAGAATTGATTACAGGATTACACTGTAACCGCGCGATGGGATGGCTGCTTCCCCGTGGCTGTTCCGCCTGGAGCTGAATCCTTCGGGTTCTAACGCCTGGCGGCGCGGTGCCTTGGTTGTGGCCGCGGCGCGGTGCCTTGGTTGTGGCCGCGGCGCGTGGCGTGGTCAGGGCGGCGGCGCGTGGCCGGCTAGGCCGATGGGATTGCCTTCCGGGTCGATGATCGTGGCGAGGGTGCGAGTCGGGCCGTCAGGGACGGGAGGTTCGAGGATCTCGCCGCCGTGCTTTATGACCTGTTCGAGCGTTCCGGCCATGTCCGACACGTGGATCCAGAGCATCGGGCCGGCGTCCCGGGCCGGCGGACGGTTCTCGACCCACTGGCCGATGAGGCCGGGCGCCTCGAAGTCCGGGTGGTGTGCTTCGATCTGCCAGCCGAAGACCGCCTCGTAGAAGGCGGCCGCTCGGTCGCGTTTGGCCGCCGGCAGCTGCAGGTAGCAGACTTGGCCGTGAACGAGGCCGAGCACCCGGGCGGCTTCGGAATCCTGGGTCATGGAGATCCTTTCTTCGTGGCCCTTCATGATCTTCTTACGGTTCTTTACCGCCCTTACGGTTCTTTACCGCCCTTACGGTTCTTTACCGCCCTTACGGTTCTTTACCGCCCTTACGGTCCTTTACGGTCCGGTGGGGCGGCACTCGACCACGAACCGGCCGGATGACTGGGTGCGCGCAGCGACGACGTCGAGGCCGGCCTGCCGTGCTAGCTCGGTGAACTGCGTGAGCGTGCTGGTCTTCCCGCCCGCCACCAGCATGTCGATACCCAGTGAGCGGGGCGTTTCGTCGGCCGAGACGCCGCCGAGGATGGCGACAGTGCCGTCTGGCCGGGCCGCCTCGGCGCAGCGCCGCAAGATGGCCACGGTCGGCTCGTCGGCCCAGTCGTTGAGGACGCCCTTCAGCAGGTAGAGGTCGGCTCCGGCGGGCAGCGGATCGAAGAAGCTCTGCCCTTTGACCGTCATCCGGCCGGAGACTCCGAAGCTGTCGATGATCTCGCCGGCCCTGGCTACCGTGCCCGGGAGGTCGATGACCGCGCCTGTTGCCTGGGGGTGACGCCGGAGTAGCGAGGCCAGCATGGCCCCGGTCCCGCCGCCGACATCGACGACGCTGCGGATGTGCTCCCACCCGTCGCTGAGCTCGATGTCAAAGTCGGGGATGCCGTGCCCGGCTGGTCCCATGAGGGCGTCGAATTCCGCCGCGATCTGCGGGTGGGCGGCCAGGTCCTCCCAGAAGGGCCTCCCGAACACCTGCTGGTAGGCCGGCTGGCCGGTGCGGACGTAGTCGAGCAGCGTGCCCCAGGTATGGGCCATCCGGCCGCCGATGCCGTGGAGGTCCAGGAAGCTTGACTCCGCGAGTTGCTCGGCGGCCCGGTTGCAGCCGAACCGGCCGGGCGATTCCTCGGTGAACACCCCTTTGGAGACCAGGTGACCGAGGACGGCATGCAGGGCGTCACGGTCGCAGTCGGTCGCCGCGGCGAGTTCGGCGATGCCGGTGCGGCCCGCTGAGATGTGTTCGGGGATGCGCAAGGTCGCGGCCACGTGGAGGCACCAGGGGGTGGCCAGGTCCAGCATCCGGCCGAGGTCCGCGGTGTCGTCCCCGGGAGCGCTGGTCCGGGGACTGCTGGCCTCGGGAGGGCTGGTCTGCGCCTGCCGGGCCGCGGCCGCCTCGGTCTGCGCTAGGCCGGGCTGCTGGTAGACGCCGAGGGTGTTGCCGCCGGGATCTTTGAACCAGGCGAATACCTCGCCCGCGGCCGGGTCCACCGGCCGGACGATCTCGCCGCCCGCGGCCTGTACCGCCGCCAGGGTCGCAGCGGCGTCGGCCACCATGATGTAGATACCGAAGCCGGGCTCGGTGGCGGGCGGGCGGCCGACGACGAAGGTCCCGCTCACCGCGCCGACGGTGTCGTCGAAGGACGTGGAACCGTCACCTCTCTGCCTCATCTTCCAGCCGAACGCCTGCTGGTAGAACCTCGCGGAGCGGGCCACGTCCACGGCGGGAATCTCGACGTAGCAGATCTTCCCCGTGCGCCAATTCCGCTGCTCTTCTACCATCGTGACGTGCCCCTCTTGTTCCCGTTGTTCTCGCTACCAGCGCTGATCCCGTCAGCTTCGATCCTGCCAGGTCGCGGAGGCCGGGGTCTTGGCGAAAAGGGACACCCACGGCGCGGGCGCAAGCCTGCCGAGCGGGCGCGGCTATCTGGACCGGCGCGGGTATCTGGACCGGCGCGGCTATCTGGACCGGCGCGGCTATCTGGACCGGCGCGGCTATCTGGACCGGCGCGGGTTTAGCAGCGCACCATGCCGGTCGTCGTCCGCCGCCCCGGTCCGCCGCTCGACGGGCTCATCACGGCGATCACATACCGCGCTGGCCAGCAGCCTTGCACATCGGTCGAAAAGATCTTGCCGGGTCCCGGAACTGGCCTGTGGGTCAACCTGAATCGCGACGAGTTCCGTTCGTTCGGCGACACCGGAAAGGTCAACCGGGTACCAGGCGCCATGATCGCGGGGCCGGCCAGCCGCGCTTCGGTGATCGAGTTCGAAGCGGGTCACGCGCACGTTTCCGTGACGTTCGCGCTGGCGGCGGCTCGCTGCTTCGTCAGGCCGCCGGTGGACCTGATGCGGAATGACATGGTGCCGCTGGACGAGTTGTGGGGCCGTTCGGGCGGGTGCCTGCGGGAACGGCTGCTCGAGGCTTTGACACCCGAGGATGCGCTCTCGGTGATGGAAGACGTGCTGCTCCAGCAGATGACCGGTGTTCTCGGGCCTGACCCGGCGGTGATCGCCGCCGCCTACGCGCTATCCCGGGGAGTTCCTGTCGGTGAGGTAGCCCGTGATCTCGGGCTGTTGCCGCGGACCCTGCGCCGACGGTTCGCCGGGCAGGTGGGGTTGACTCCCAAGCGCTTCGCCAGGGTGCAGCGGATGCAGCGACTGGTCCGCGACCTTGACGGGCAGAGCGAGGTTGACTGGGCCGCGGCCGCCGCCAGGCACGGCTACGCCGACCAGCCGCATCTAGCCGACGAGTTCCGAGAACTCGCCGGCGTCACCCCGGCCGAGTACCTTCGGTCCCGGGTGGACGGGCCTAACCATCTGCGCTTCCCACCCGGGGGGCTAGAACCATCGGCACAAGCAGCACCCACGCTGGAACGTCGGCCGAGCACATGGCCCTTGAACGCGGGCCGCACATCGAGGAACGCCACGGTGAGCTCGTCGGCGGCGACGACGTGCTGGGCCTCACCACCTGCGGCTATGGCACAGAATGGGCAGTCGTCCACGGGATC